>JAFVSY010000113.1 GCA_017503465.1 Tidjanibacter sp.
AAATCTTCCCATAAAGAAAATAGCAGAAAATTTACAATGTTCAACAGTTCATTTATATAATAATCTTAAAGTCTTAAAAGAGTATAATTTGATTGATTATTACAGAAAAGGAAAAAATAATTTTGTTGTCATAAACCCTTGACGCCATCCGCAGGGAGGGCGAGGTTATGCGCTACTTGCGCCCCGACTCCAAGAGCCAAGTTACCATTGAGTATGGCGAGAATTGGGAGCCCCAGAGGGTCCACACCATTGTTGTCAGCACCCAGCACGATGATTTTGAGGATTGCCAGCGTATCATTGCCGACGACGTGCGCAACATCCTCATCCCTCGCGTGAAGGCTCGCCTGGAGAGGGCGGGCGACAAGTTGGCCGAGTTGATTGACAACAACTATATTCTCTATGTCAATCCCACGGGTAAGTTCGTTATCGGTGGCCCCCACGGCGATACCGGCCTGACCGGTAGGAAGATTATCGTGGATACCTATGGTGGCCGTGGAGCCCACGGTGGCGGTGCCTTCTCGGGTAAGGACTCCTCCAAGGTGGACCGCTCGGCAGCCTATGCCGCACGCCACATTGCCAAGAATATGGTGGCTGCAGGAGTGGCCGACAGGGTGCTTGTGCAACTCTCCTACGCCATTGGTCTTTCGAGGCCTATCAGTGTCTTTGTGGACACCTATGGAACCTCCCACGTGGCCGCTACGGATGCGGAGATTGCGGATGCTGTGTCGGCCGCGTTCGACCTGCGCCCCGCAGCCATCGTCAAGAGGTTTGGCCTCACCAACCCCATCTTTGAGCCCACCGCTTCCTATGGCCACTTCGGCCGTAGGCCCTACACCGAGGAGGTGCAACTCAAGAGGAATGGCCGCACCACCACCAAAACAATCAAATTTTTTGGCTGGGAGGAGTTGGACGAGGTGGACAACTTGCGCAAAATCTTCTTTGCCGAGTAGACGGAACGGCGTGTAACATACATATAGATATGTAGGTACGGTAAGGCCCGAATAAACAAGAAGAAATAACAGATGGAAAAATTTATCATATCGAATGGTTGCGCACTGCGCATCACCGACACCCTCAAAGGGGAGAAGGTTGTAATGTTGCTCCACGGCTACCTTGAGAGCCTCGACGTGTGGGAAGATTTTCAGAAGCTGCTCACCCCCGACTACCGCGTGGTGGCGATGGATATCCCCGGCCACGGCATTTCGCAGGTTATGGGCGAGGTCCACACGATGGAGTTCTTGGCCGACACGGTGGTGGGAGTGCTTGACGAGTTGGAGATACCGAAGGCCACGATTGTGGGCCACTCTATGGGTGGCTATGTGGCGCTGCAAACCCTGCGTATGCACCCCGAGAGGCTCGATGGCATTGTGCTGTTGAGTTCCACCCCCAACCCCGACAGTGAGGACAAGAAGGCCGATAGGGATAGGGAGATTGCTCTGGTGGAGAAGGGACACAAGGACCTGCTGGCCCAGACTGCACCCAATGGGTTTGCTACGAGCAACCTGCGCCGAATGAGGGACGAGATTGCTTTCCTTGAGGAGCAGATTTATGTTACCGAGCCCGAGGGTGTTACGGCTCTGCTGAAAGGTATGAAGGCGAGGTTGGATAGCAACGAACTGCTCCAACAGAGCCCCGTGCGCCAACTCTTCATTCTCGGTAAGAAGGACAACTATATTCCGCTGGAGCGTGCGGAGGCGATGGTGGCTGCCCACCCACAGGCAGAGGTTGTGTGGCTGGAGAATTCGGGCCATATGGGCTTCTTCGAGGAGCCTGAGGCCACAGCCGAGGCCCTCAAACAATTCCTCGCCAAATAGCGACCACTTTGCCAAAGAAGGAGTGCTCCTTCGCACATAAGTCAGAACAAATAAGGGAGAGCAACAATGTCGTTGCTCTCCCGTTTGGTAATATTATTTGTCTTATTCTCGGTGTTCGAAAAATAAAAAAATAGTGAGAATATGATTTTGATTTGATTATAGCCGAAAAACTTGTATTTTTGTACGGGTATGAACAACGTGAAAGCAAAACCATTTGTAAAGTGGGCCGGTGGCAAAACCAAATTGTTGGAAGAGGTTAGAAAATCTCTTCCAGATGATTTGCACAAATGTGAGCACCTTACCTATGTAGAGTCTTTTGTAGGAGGAGGAGCCGTATTGTTTTGGATTCTGCAAGAATATCCCAATATCAGTCGGGCTATCATAAATGATATAAACGAAGAGTTGATGTGTACATATAGAGTGATTAAGCAAAATGTATATCAGCTCATAGCAGAATTAGAATGTTTGCAGGAACAGTACTTATCTCGAAATGCAGAGGAACGAAAAGAGTTCTTTTTGGAGAAGAGGAAGGCATTTAATTCAAAAAATAAGTCTGATGTAGAAACGGCGTCGCTGTTTGTTTTTCTCAATAGAACTTGTTTCAATGGTTTGTATAGGGTAAACTCCAAGGGAGAATTTAATGTGCCACATGGAAAATATATAAACCCCAAAATATGCGATAGGGACAATCTACTGGCCGTTTCAAAGCTTCTGCAACGAGTGGAAATACTTTGTGGCGATTTTGCTACTACGGAGAAATTCGCTGGTCCTGGGGTGGTTTTTTATTTGGACCCCCCATACAAACCATTGTCCGAGACCTCGTCTTTCACATCATATTCCTCTTATGGTTTTGATGATGCAGAGCAGATTCGTCTGCGCGATTTTTGTTCTCGCATAGCCCGTGAAGGCGCTATTTTTGTTGAAAGTAACTCAGACCCAAAAGAGGAGAATACAGGAGAATCTTTTTTTGAGCAAATATATTATCAATTTAGGATAAAGAGGGTGTTTGCCCCTCGACTAATCAATGCAAACCCTCAAAGCAGGGGATTTGTGTCAGAAATAATGATCTCAAATTTTGTAAACGCATAGTTCAATGAAGGATTTTAATATGTTTATGGCACAACTCAGTGAGACCAATTCTACATTGGATTCACTGACCGATTTTGCAAAAGTGGCCCGCAATGTTGCAAAAATTTCCATCAAACTAAACCAACTAAACTACCTACTGGGCAAGGCTGATTTGAGAACTGCGATTGCGGAGTTGTATGAGGAAAATCCCAATACATTTGAAGTGCTTGACATTTTGGTTGCAGTGCGTTCTGCGGATAATAGAAAAGTGTTAAATGACACCTACACTCCGGTGCAGATTCATTCATATTTTGGTGATGTAAATGGCATTTGTGAGTTTATAGATAAAACTGGTCTTGCGGAGGTATTTACTTCAAAGAAAATTACAAACTTGGTGGACTATGTATTTGGTGTAGAGGTTGGCCTTGATACCAATGCAAGGAAAAACCGAGGTGGTAATATAATGGCTGCCGCAGTAGCTCAAAAGTTTGCCGATGCAGGAATAGAGTTTAGGACTGAGGTGAATAGCTCCGAGTTCTCTGAGATTACGGCTCTTGGTGCAGACCTAAAGCGTTTTGATTTTGTAATAAACACGCCCGGTAAAACCTACTTGATAGAGGCAAATTATTACAATGGAGGTGGCTCAAAGTTGAATGAAACAGCTCGGTCATATTCAGATATTGCACCTAAGATAAATCAATACCCACAATATGAATTTGTGTGGATAACTGATGGGCAAGGGTGGCATAAGGCCAAAAACAAGTTGGAAGAGGCCTATAACATTATTCCTAGGGTATACAACCTTACGTCAATATCAGACCTCATAAGCGATATTAAGTCTCTTTGATGACAATAGTTCCCTATTATAGATCACTGGATAGGAATTTCACCTTGTTGAAAGGCGATTGTGTCGAACTGCTTAACTCTTTTGAGTTTAAGTTTGATATGATTTTTGCTGACCCGCCATACCATTTATCCAACGGAGGTATTAGCGTTCAGGGTGGGCAGATGGTGAGTGTTGATAAGGGAGAATGGGATAGGTCTCAAGGAGCAGATGCAGACTACTTGTTTGACAAAGAGTGGTTGTCTGCTTGTCGGGATAAGTTGAAAGATAATGGCACTATATGGGTGAGTGGTACTTATCATAACATTTTTTCCATTGCTCGATGTCTTACCGAATTGGATTTTAAGATATTAAATTGTGTTACTTGGGTGAAGACCAACCCTCCGCCAAACCTTTCTTGCCGTTATTTCACACATTCGGCGGAGTATATATTATGGGCTCGCAAGAGTTATCGGACACCTCATTTTTACAATTATGAGCTGATGAGGGCCGTTAATGGAGGAACTGCAATGTCTGATGTGTGGAGACTACCTTCTGTTTCAAAATGGGAAAAATCTTGTGGCAAGCATCCTACTCAAAAACCATTGTGCTTGTTGTCCCGCATTATTCAGGCATCAACAAACCAAGGGGCTTGGATTTTGGACCCATTTGCGGGTAGTAGCACAACAGGTATTGCTGCTAATCTTCTTGGCCGTCGTTTTTTGGGGATTGAACAAGAAGAAAACTTTTTGCGAATAAGCCAAGCGAGAAAAGAAGAGCTTATAGATGCGAAGATACAAGAAGAATATTCTGATAAATTAAAGAAGCAAATGGGGATTTATAATGATGTTGGGCATAGTGGTGTGTTGTCCGATATCAAGGCTAATTATTCCATAGAGCTGCCTTTTTAGTCATTCAATAGTTTGCGCAGAATACACAAGGGAGAGCAACAGCATTGTTGCTCTCCCTTGTTTGTTTTGGGTGTCAAGATTTCTCGTAATCCCTACTTGAGGGGAGTGTAGTTGCCAAAGAAACCTTTGGTGTTGTTGATGATGCTGCGACTGCCGGGGGCAAAGTTCACGTGGTGGATGCCACTATTGCCGGGCTTACTGCTCATAACCTTCATCATCTCACTCTGGTCCGCACTCACAACACCACTGCCATTGTCGCTGGTGTTGTCATTGATGGTCATCTCGCCTTCATAGGTACCCTTGATGTAGTTATCATTGTTGCCCTTCATATCGAGGACAAACTTGTAGGTGCCATCGGCCTTCTTGGTAACCTCCATCACACCCGAGGTGATGAGGTCATAAACCTCGGTGTCGCCATTGTTCACACACGAGCCGTAGATGCGACGGTTCTGGTCCTCAAAGCCTTGGTCCACGGTCAGAGCGTTGCCCGAGTCGTTCACCAGATACTTACCTGTGGGGATGCCGCTCTCAAAGTTGCTGCCAAGTTCCACATTCACACCCAGCTGAACAATCTCGTTGCGGCTCTTGTCGTAGAGGAACAAATACCAGTAGGGAACGCTCAGCGTGCCGTTGTCATACTGATAGCGGCCCATATAGAGCATCATACCTGCGGTAAACTTGTAGTCCACATTGCCACGGTCGGCACCGGTGTAGCCGGGCACTACGTTGATTTGGCTGTTGGAGAGTTTGCACTTGTAGCCACCCTGCACGCCATAGGTCTCGGCTGTGATGTCGTAGAGGTTGTTGCCTTTGGAGGTGAGTTTTACAAAGCCGTCGGTCATCATATCCACATAGGATGTGGCCTCTTGGTTGATGAAGATAATATCATTGCCATCCTTGTCCTTGGATGTGGTTTCGGTGAGGTCGGCTCTCATCACGGCAGCACCCATAAGGGTTCTGGAGGTGAGGGTGCCATAGGTGTCGAGGTCGAATTGTCCTTGGGGCAGAATCATACCATTGTTGTCGCAGATGAGTTGATACTCTGCAAAGTAGGCACTGTAGGTCTCCTTCTTACTCGTGGCTTGCTGGTTGAGGAACACGGTGTAGTAGTTGGCATCCATAATGCACAAATCCCAGTAGGTCTGACCGCCCTTCAGGGGGTAGTAGATTGCGTAGGCATAGTAGGGCTGGAAGGTGGTGAAGATGAAATCCTCGCCCAAGCCGCAGATGTCCACCTCGCCCTCGTAGCGGCAGATGATGGGTTTCTCCTTGCCAACAGCAACGCCGGCCTCCTTGTTGAGCTTCTTGGCGTTGAAGTTCACATCCATAATGTAGGTGTCGCCCCCTCCGTGCTTGATGTTGATTTTACCATCGTGGATGAGCCACATTGCATAGGAGTTGTAGTCGCCACTCTCCATATTTACGTAGGTGGAGCCGGAGAGGATGTTGTTGTATACACCCTCGGTCAGTTCGAGGTTGCCGAAGCTATACTCGCCCTCGGGAATCTTGCCGTTCTCCAAGTTGAACTGCAAGTCGAGCGAGAGGATGCGGGTGGTTGCAGCCTCGCCCTCGGCGTTGGTGTCAATGGTGGCCAAACGCAACACATAGGTGCTCTCGGTGTCGCCACGCTGTGCAAGTCCTTTGTGGGTCAGCATTGCCGAGTTCATCGTCAGGCCGTAGTATATATTATCCTTGTTGATGTCGGGCACATCCATTGAGGGTTGGCACGAGCAGAACAATAACAAGGCGCAAACAACTGCCGATAGGAGTTTTTTCATAACTATATTTTTGGTATTAAACTTCGTATTTGGCTACAAATATATAAATATAATTTTAATATTTAACCCGATTTGTAACAAAATGCCCCATTTTTACTCGCCCACAATGGTGGTTATGAAGTGGTTGGGGCGGAGGTATTTGGCTGCCACGGCTTGCAGCTGCTCGGCTGTGGTTTCGGCCACTTGTTGGAGGAGTTTTTCGGTGTAGTCGTTGTCGGTGCCGTTTTGGATGTTCTCAATGGCCACGTCTGCCACGCCAAAGGGGCCGTCAAATATGCGCATCACATCGCCGAAGATGATGTTTTTGACCATCTGCAACTCCTGCTCGCTCATAGGCTCGGCACAAAACCTCTCCACCTCGCGGAAGATTTCGCCAATGGCCTCCTCGGTGTACTCCGAGGCCACATCGGCACTCATCACAAAGTAGCCACTGCGGTCGAGGTTTATCATTGCGGCATAGGCACCATAGGTGTAGCCGTTCCTCTCGCGCAGGTTTTGCATCAGTCGGGAGCCGAAGTAGCCACCCAGTGCGGTTGCCACCATCTGCATAGCCACAAAGTCGGGGTGGGTGCGGGGGAAGAGCGGTAGGCCCACTTTCAGACACGACTGCACTGCCCCCTCCACTTTGAGGGTGGCACGCAGGGTGGGCTGTGGTGCGGGTATGGTGCGCTCACATCGGGGGCCGTGGGGAAGTCCCTCCAGAATGGCCTTGGTTAGGGCGATGTGCTCCTCGGTGATGTCGCCACAGAGCACTGCAAAACACCCCTCGGCGGTGTAGTGGGTGCGGTAGAATTCCTCTACATCACCTCTACAAAGGGTGTCGTAGGCCTCCGCAGGCGAGGTTAGGCCATAGGGGTGGTCGGCACCGAACAGACTGCGCCCGAAGAGTTCACGCGAGAGGTGGTCGGGCTTGCTGCGCTGCACGATGAGTTGCTCCTTGCGCTTGGTGCAGTAGACCTCCAACTCTCGCTCGGGGAAGGTGGGGTGGAGGATGACCTGCTCGGCAATCTCAAAGGTCTCGGCGGCAAACTTGGAGAGCGAACAGTAGGTCAGCACCGCCCAATCGCGGTCGATGTTGGCATCGAAGTAGGAACCCACGAAGTCCAAACGCTCGGCAATCTCCAGGGCCGAAAAACGCTCCGTACCCTCCGAGAGGGTGTTCACCGTGGCCGAAGCACTGAAGGGCACGCTCTGCCACGAGGTGCCTGCACGGAAGATGAAACTTACCCTCACAACCCCTTGGTTGGAGTTGTGCATAGTGTAGAGCCGTGTGCCGTTGGCGCAGGTGTGAAGGGTGGCGTGGGGCACTTTGGGGCTGGTAGTGAGGTATATCGGTGGTCGTTTCATTGTTGCAATGGGGAAAAAGTGTGGTGTATGGTGTGGTGGTCGGTGTGTGTGCCTATTGTTGGGTTTTGCGGTAGATGAGTGTGGCACTGCGCTGAGGGGTAAGCCTCGTGCGCACATAGGAGGCAATCTCCTCGGCGGTGATGGAGCGATAGATGTCAATCTCGCCATTGAGCAGAGCCATATCGCCCAACATTGAGTAGAAACCGAGGTTCATCGCCTTGTTCATCACGTTGAGTTCGCCAAAGGTTATGTTGGCCTCAAACTTGTTCTTCACCTTCTGGAGTTCATACTCCCCGATGGGCTCCTCGGCCAGCAGTCGCAACTCCTCGTAGAGGGCCTCCTCGGCCTGCTCCACGCTCACGCCCGAGCAGAGTTGGCCGGTGAGAATGAGCATACCCTGGCCCACCTCGCCGGTGATGTAAGCATTGGCGGCCGAGAAAATCTGCTTTTGTTTGACAAGGTGCTGGAACAATCGGGCCGACTCGCCACCGGCCAGCAGGTCGGTCAGCAGGTCGCACAAGTAGTATCCCCTCTCGGTGCGCCTCTCCATAAGGAAGGCTATGGTGATTTGGTCGGCTGGCACAGCTGCCTCAATTACCCTGTGCACGGGGCCTGCAAGGGGCTCCTGCTGCACCTCGGCCCTCACGGGAGCAGGTAGGGTGGGTAGGTGCCCAAAGTAACTCTCGGCAGCCTCAAACACCCTCTCGGGCTCGATGCCTGCCGACACGCTCAAAATGGCCCCAGAGGGAACGTAGAAGCGGTCGTAAAACCCACGCACCTCCTCAAGTGTTGCCTCTCGGATGTGGTCGGGAGTGAGCCCAATGACGGGCCAACGATAGGGGCTGCTGGTGTAGACCATCTCCCTGATGGTGTGCCACTGCTCGCCATAGGGGCGGTTGAGGTAACGCTGGCGGAACTCCTCAATCACCACACTCTTCTCCACCTCCAACGTCTGCGCATTGATGTCAAGCCCCCTCATACGGTCGGCCTCCAACCAAAGGCCCGTGAGGAAGTTCTCCTTGGGCATTGTGAGGTAGAAGTCGGTGTAGTCAGCCGAGGTGAAGGCGTTGTTTTCGCCACAAACCTCCTGCACGGGGGTGTCGTAGGAGGGCACGGTAGCGGTGCCACGAAACATCAGATGCTCAAACAGATGGGCAAATCCGGTGCGTTCGGGCGACTCATCGGCCGAGCCCACGGCATAGAGAAGATTGACGGCTGCCATACCGGAGCAATCATCGTAGTTGGCCAACACTTTGAGTCCGTTGGCGAGGGTGTGCTCTTTGAAATCTATCATCGTTGCAAAAAAGCAATGTTAAGTTTATTTTATTTTTTTGCCCACCCCTGCCGACCTTGTTTCCGTGTACGCACACGGTGCAGGGTTGGTCGGGCCTTCGGGTAAGCCGTTTATAATCAGTCCGAAACCCGCTCCGTGTGGTTTGTTATTTTTGTAACACACTGATAATGTTAGACAAATAACAACCACCGAGAACAAATTGGGCCCGAAAAAATCGCCCAAAGGTAGCACTTTTTTGGAGTAGATTTACTATATTTGCAAGTTGAAAATTGTGTGGGTACCCAAAATGGGCCCGCAGACCGATAGACCTAATTAGCTACAAGAGAAACAAAATCACACAATAAACACTATTCATAAACCAAAAATTTATGGCACAGAAGAAATTTATCACTTGTGATGGTAACTATGCAGCAGCCCACATCGCCTATATGTTCAGCGAGGTGGCCGCAATTTACCCCATCACCCCCTCGTCCACTATGGCAGAGTATGTCGATGAGTGGGCAGCAAATGGTCAGAAAAACATCTTCGGTCAGACCGTTAAGGTTGTGGAGATGCAGTCGGAGGCAGGCGCAGCAGGTGCTGTTCACGGCTCGTTGCAGGCAGGTGCTCTCACCTCGACCTTCACCGCATCGCAGGGCCTTTTGCTGATGATTCCCAACATGTACAAGATTGCAGGCGAGTTGCTCCCCGGCGTGTTCCACGTGTCGGCACGTGCGCTGGCTGCACAGTCGCTCTCCATCTTTGGCGACCACCAGGACGTGATGGCTGCACGCCAGACCGGTTTTGCAATGTTGGCTACCAGCTCGGTACAGGAGGTTATGGACCTCGCAGGTGTTGCCCACATCGTGTCGCTCACTTCGAGAGTTCCCTTCCTGCACTTCTTTGACGGCTTCCGCACTTCGCACGAGATTCAGAAGGTGGAGCTTATGCAGATGGAGGACCTCGAGCCCTTGTTTGACAAGGTTGCTTTGGCCGAGTTCCGCGCACGCGCACTCAACCCCGAGCACCCCGTAACCCGTGGTACCGCACAGAACCCCGACATCTACTTCCAGACTCGTGAGGCAAGCAACAAGTTCTACGATGCAGTGCCCGATATGGTTGCAGAGTGTATGGAGAAGATTTCGGCCATCACCGGTCGTAAGTACGCTCCCTTCACCTACTATGGTGCCGAGGATGCAGAGAACGTAATTGTGGCTATGGGCTCGATTACCGAGACTGTTAAGGAGTGTGTTGATTACCTGATGGCACAGGGCGAGAAAGTGGGCGTTGTTACCGTTCACCTCTACCGTCCCTTCTCGGTGAAGTACCTCGGCGCAGTGCTGCCCGAGACCACCAAGCGTATCTGCTTGCTCGACCGTACCAAAGAGCCTGGCGCAAATGGCGATCCCCTCTATATGGACATCGTCGA
>JAFVSY010000114.1 GCA_017503465.1 Tidjanibacter sp.
ACGAGGATGGCGACCGCCTCTTTATCATTATGCCAAAGCAGGCTGCGTGGATTGGTGGCTTTGTAAGCATTATAGAGGAGCAGAACGAGGGTAAGAAGTTCAGCGAGGCACAGATTGCCGAGTTGGAAAAGGAGTTTATGGAGACCTTCGAGACTTTCACTGTAATCTTAAGTTTGAGCAAGAAGTAAGAGAATAGTCTATACACAAAAATTGGTGCGTGTAGGGAATGATGTAGTCCCGTCACGCACCAATTTATTTTATTCATACCGCATCAGCGAAAGATGCTCGATTTCAGAGCCGTACTTTCAAAACTGCTATACACATTTTACTCGTCGGGGAAATGGATTTAACCACAACCTCCATGTAGTCTTCTATGTAGGATTTCGCTTTTTTTCGTAAAAACCAAGACTGAAAATCAATCAGTTAAAAATAAAAAGACCTATCCAACAAGGGACTCCTTTCTTTGTTTATGTCAGAAGCGTTTTTTGGAAATAGCCACAAATTTCACTATGTTTGTGCTTGGGAAACAAGCATAGCACTCCACTCCCGAGTGGAGCACGAACACCGCTACTAACACACCAAAACGATATGAAAAAGATTATTGTAGTTGGAGCCACCTCCGGTTTGGGGCGCGAAATGGCTGCACAACTCGTCAGGGCCGGCCACAAGGTGGGCATCGCAGGGCGCAGGGGCGAACTGCTCAATTCATTCATCGAAGAGCACAAAAGCATAGCCGCAGAGCCGATAGAGGCACAGGTGTTGGACGTAACCGCACCCGATGCAACCGCCGCACTCGACCAACTCATTGAGCGCATCGGCGGTATGGACATCCTGCTCCACGTTGCCGGTGCAGGCTTCGAAAACCCCGCATTGGATGCTGCAAAAGAGCGACACATCACCGAGGTAAACACGGTGGGCTTTGCAACCATCATTGACCACGCCTACCATTGGTTCCGCACGCACGGTGGCAAAGGACACATCGCCGCCGTAACCTCCATATCGGGCATCAAAGGTATGGGCATTGCCCCTGCCTACTCCGCCACCAAGAGGATGCAGAACAACTACCTGAGCGCACTCGCACAACACGCACGTATGGACGGTGTGAGGCTACACATCACCGACATACGCCCGGGTTATGCCCAAACCGACATACTCACCCCCGACAAGAAGTACCCCATTGTGCTCTCGCCCGAAAAGGTTGCACGTGTGGCCATCAGAGCCATCAAGCGCCATCGCCGCATTTGCACAATCGACTGGCGTTTCAAATTGGTGGTGGCGGTTTGGAGCCTCGTTCCTCGCTCGCTTTGGGAGCGCATCACGTTTGTAAAATAAAGGATTAAAAAAAGTCGGTCGACGGTGGACGGTTGACGGTAGACATATATTTATGGCAGACAACTATTTGGAAAAGAAGATGGAGGACTACAAGTCGCAGGCCTCCAAGGGCGGGCCCAAAGGCGGTGCCCACTCACTCGGCAAGCTACTACTAAAAAACCGTAGTTACAGGGGCTACGACAACTCCTTTGTGGTGCGCGAGGACCAACTGCGCCGCATCATTGAGGTGAACACACGCACCCCCTCGGCACGGAACCAGCAGGTGTTGCGTTTCCGCCCCGTGACCTCCGAGGAGGCACACAAGGTGTTGCCCCACTTCCGCCTGGGCGGTGCGCTACCCAACCACCACCTTCCCCACGAGGGCCAGGAGCCGAGGGCCTTCGTTGTGGTCTGCACCACCTCCCCCAACCCCGACCACTATGTCTACATTGACCTCGGCATTGCGGCCCAGAGTATGCTCCTGCAAGCGGTGGAGATTGGGCTCGGCGGCATCTGCATCGGAGCCTTCGACAAGGCCGCGGTCAAGCAATCGCTCGGGTTGGAGTTGGAGCCCCTGCTACTAATTGCCATCGGCAAGCCCAACGAGAAAATCAAGCTCGTGGAGATTGGCCCCGAGGAGTCGCACAACTACTGGAGGGATGACGAGGGTACCCACTACGTGCCCAAAATCGGGGTAGAAGAATTGACCATCAAAGGGGACAAGTAGAAGAATTTTGGAAGGTTTTGGAACAAACTGAAAATATTTTTATATATTTGTGTGCCACAAGTGTAAATTTAAGTTAAATAAAAAATAACCTTTTATGAAGAAAACTTTGGTGGACCTTTTTGAAGGCTCCGTAGCAAACTACCCTAACAACACCTTTCTGAAGGAGAAAATTGGCAAAGAGTGGACCGACACAACCTATGCGCAGGTGCGCGACAAAGTGTATGAGCTCGGTGCAGGTTTCGTAAAAATGGGCGTAGCCCCCAAAGACAATATGGCTCTGCTCTCCGAGGGCCGCAATATGTGGATTATCTCGGAGTTGGCAATGTTCTACGCCGGCGCAGCAAACGTGCCCCTGTCGATTAAGCTCGAGGAGAGCAACGACCTGACGTTCCGTCTGAAACACTCCGACACAAAGTGGATTGTGGTTTCAAAAGGCCAACTCCCCAAAATACGTCGCATCATCGCCGACCTGCCCCTCGTGGAGAAGATTGTGGTGTTGGACCCCATTGATGAGTATCAGGACAAAGAGGTGTCGCTCGAGAGCGTTCTCGCACTCGGTCGTGAGCTCCTCGCCGAGGACAAAGAGGGCTTCCTCAAAATCGGCCAGGCTATCCAGAACGACGACCTCGCAACCATCACCTACACCAGCGGTACCACCGCAGACCCCAAGGGCGTTTGCCTCTCCCACCGCAACTACACCGCCAACGTCGAGCAGGCCCTCACTCTGATGGACATTGACGAGACCTGGCGTACACTCATCATCCTCCCCTTGGACCACTGCTTTGCACACGTGGTTGGCTTCTACATCTTTATGCACAAGGGCGCACAGGTGGCTACCGTGCAGAACGGTCGCACCGGTATGGAGACTCTGAAAAACATTCCTATCAATATTCGTGAGGTCAAACCCCACATCATCCTTTCGGTACCCACGCTCGCCAAGAACTTCAAGAAGAACATCGAGAGCAGCATCAGGGCCAAGGGTAAGACCGTGGAGAAACTCTACAACTGGGGCCTCAAGAACGCCATTGCCTACAACGGCAACAGCGACAAAGAGCGTGGCAAGGGCCTGCGTGCTCTGCGCAAACCTTTGGTTTGGTTGTTCGACAAGGTCATCTTCTCGAAAGTACGCGAGGGCTTCGGTGGCGAGCTGAGGTTCTTTGTGGGTGGTGGTGCACTGCTCGACAAGGAGTTGCAGGTGTTCTTTATGGCTGTGGGAATGCCTATGTTCCAAGGCTATGGTTTGAGCGAGGCTACTCCCGTAATCTCCTCCAACGGTCCCCGCAGGTATGAGTTCGGCTCGAGTGGTGTTATGGTTAAGCCCTTTGAGATGAAGATTTGCGACGCCGATGGCAACGAACTCCCCGAGGGTGAAAAGGGCGAGATGGTCTGCAAAGGCGAGAACGTGATGATGAGTTATTGGAAGAACGAGGCTTCGACTGCCGACACCGTGAAGGACGGCTGGCTGTACACCGGCGATATGGGTGCCGTGAAGAACGGTCTGCTCTACGTCTATGGCCGCTTCAAGAGCCTGCTGATTGCTGCCGATGGCGAGAAATATTGCCCCGAGGGCATCGAGGAGGCCTACGTTTCGACATCGAAGTTCATCGACCACGCCATCCTGCACAACAACCAAGACCCCTACACCACCCTGCTTATCTCGCCCAACAAGGAGGCTATGAAGGCTGCACTCGCACCCCTCAAGCTGACTCTCGATAGCGAGGAGGGCCAGAGGAAGATTGTTGAGTTGGTACAGGCCGACCTCAACGAGTACAAGAGGGGCGGTAAGTATGCCGGTCAGTTCCCCGAGCGTTGGTTGCCCGCAACCTTTGCGCTGCTGGACGAGCCCTTCACCGAGCAGAACCACCTCATCAACTCCACTATGAAGGTTGTTCGTGGCAAGGTTGAGGAGCACTTTGCCGACCGTCTGAACGCAATGTACACTCCCGAGGGTAAGGACATCTACTACAACGTTGGTAAGTTCTAATCACCCCACGTGTGAGCATATCACGACACCACCCCTGCGCCACTCGGTGCAGGGGTGGTTTGTTTTGTTGGGGAGGGAGGTTAGGGAGATTAGGGAAGTTAGGGAGCTTAAAGGCTCTTCTATCCCTAAATTCCCTAAACTCCTTAACCTCCCTTTTTGCACTTTTTGCACTTTCTGCCCCAAATCGTGATTACGTCATTGCGAGCCTTGTTTGTGATTACGTCATTGCGAGCCACACAAGGTGGCTCTCCATTCCGTGATCACTCGGTGGGGTGGCTGGAAGATACTCAAACGAGGAGCCTCGCAAAGCGAGGTATTTTTGTATTCAGAAGGGGGCCTTTGAGCAAGCGCACAAGTGATTACGTCATTGCGAGCCACACAAGGTGGCTCTCCATTCCGTGATCACTCGGTGGGGGGGGGG
>JAFVSY010000115.1 GCA_017503465.1 Tidjanibacter sp.
CCCCGCCCTTCGAGCACCCCCTGCTCGGCGAGGCCGCCGAGCACAATTTCGACCACCCCTCCCATCCTCCCCTATCGTAGGGGAGGTGTACTTGAGTGGGGCTACCAAAGCATAGAAAAGTATTTACTAATTACTCTTTACTAATTACTCTTTCTGCCCCCCTTATCGTAGGGGAGGAGCACTTAGAGGGGGAATTTCCCTGTTTGATTTTTTTGTGGTGCCTATGAGCGGGAGTGTTTGTTTTGGATAAAAAAGAGTTTTTTGAATAATTCTCAATTCTCAATTCTCAATTCTCAATTTTAATCGCTACCTTTGTGAGGTTATACCTCACACACACAAGGAGAGAGAAGAGAGATGGACAACAACTTTATTGTTTCGGCACGCAAGTATCGCCCGATGACCTTTGAGTCGGTGGTGGGACAAAGCCACATTACCGACACACTCAAAAACGCCATTGCACGTGGGCAGTTGGCACACGCCTACCTGTTCTGCGGCCCGAGGGGCGTGGGTAAGACCACCTGTGCCCGAATCTTTGCCAAGACCATCAACTGCCTCAATCCCACCGCCGAGGGCGATGCCTGCGGTGAGTGTGAGTCGTGCAGGAGTTTCAACGAGGGTAGGAGTTTCTCCATCCACGAACTCGATGCTGCATCCAACAACTCCGTGGAGAACATCAGGGACCTCACGGACCAAGTGAGAGTTCCGCCCCAGGTGGGACAATACAGCGTCTACATCATCGACGAGGTGCATATGCTCTCGCAGGCGGCCTTCAACGCCTTCCTCAAGACACTTGAGGAGCCACCCCACCACGCCATCTTCATCCTCGCAACCACCGAGAAGCACAAAATCATTCCCACAATCCTCTCGCGTTGCCAAATCTACGACTTCAACCGCATACGCATTGAGGATACGGTTAGCTACCTCAAATACATTGCCGGCCGCGAGGGCGTGCAGTTTGACGATGAGTCGTTGCACCTGATTGCCCGCAAGGCCGATGGTGGTATGAGGGACGCCCTGTCGATGTTCGACAAGGCGGTGTCGTTCTGCGGTGGCAACCTCACCTTCAAGGAGGTGGCCGCAACGCTCAACGTGCTTGATTATGATACCTACTTCGGTATCACCCAACATATCCTTGCCGGCGACTACAAGAGTGCGTTGTTGCTATTTGACGATGTGCTCAAGAAGGGTTTCTCGGGCCAGATTTTTATGAGCGGACTGGCGAGCCACTTCAGGGACCTGCTGATGTGTAAGGACCCCGCTACGCTGCCGCTGCTGGAAACCACGGGCTCGGTGTTGGAGCGATACAAACAGCAGAGTGGTGCGTGTGATGTGGCGTTCCTCTTTGGTGCCATTTCGTTGCTTGGTGCGCTTGACGGAGGCTTCCGCACTGCCACCAATCAACGTCTGCACGTGGAGTTGGGGCTGATGAAACTCTGCGGCTTGGAGCAAAAAAAAAACTCTGACGTAGGGGCACCTGCACTCCCTCCGCTGGTTAAGGGGGCTGCCGCTGCACCTGCCGCTACGACTCCTGCGCCTGCTCCCACGGTTGCTACTACCACCACTTCGGCACCTGCTCCTGCGGTGGCAACACCCGCACAACCGGCACCACAGCCCACCGTTGCGCCACAGGCACAGCAACCTGTTCCGCGCCCTGCTGTTCAGCCCACCACCGCAACGCCCCGCAAATCCATCTTCGGCGGGGGCTCCATTGCGGCCATAATGAACGGAATGGTGGAGAAGGCCGACGAGGAAGAGAACACCATCGTGCACTACGACCCCGACACGGAGAGTAAGATTGCGGCCCATAGGGAGGAGTTCATTAGCGAGTTGGCGGCGGAGTTTCCGAGGTTGTCCTATGCACTGAAGGGTATGAAGGTGAGTGGGCACACCATCTCGGCGGTGGTGATGACCGACCTCTTGAGGGAGGACATCCTGCGCCACAGCCCCGAGATTACGACCATCTTGCAGCGCACGTGTGGTGTGGATGGTGGCATTGTGATTGACATTGCGGTGACAAAGGACAAGGGGGTGGTTCTGCCGGTCAAGAGTGAGGACAAGGTGAAATTCCTCACCAAGGAGAACCCCGAACTGCTCAACCTAATCAAGGAACTCGACTTGGACATTGAGTAGGGGTGGGTGCGAGAAGGAGTAGCACAGAAGAATAGAGAGGGAGATTTGTATGTGTGGCCCGAGAGAGGGCCGACAATCGACACAAGATAAGATTACAAACGAAAGAAGAAAAACATAAGAAGAGAGAAAAAAGATGAATTTTGTAGAAGAACTCAAATGGAGGGGTATGGTGCACGATATGATGCCCGGCACCGAGGAGCAGTTGAACAAAGAGATGACCACGGCCTACTTGGGCATTGACCCCACGGCCGACTCGCTCCACATTGGCCACTTGGTGGGTGTGATGATTCTCAAACACCTCCAGAGGTGTGGCCACAAACCCATCGCTTTGGTGGGTGGTGCAACCGGTATGATTGGCGACCCCTCGGGTAAGTCGCAGGAGCGTAACCTGCTGGACGAGGCTACTCTGCGCCACAACCAAGAGTGCATCAAGCAGCAACTTGCCAAACTCATTGACTTCGATAGTGATGCCCCCAATGCCGCAGTGATGGTGAACAACTACGACTGGATGAAGGATTTTTCCTTCTTGGCGTTCATCCGCGATGTGGGCAAGCACATCACGGTGAACTATATGATGGCCAAGGACTCTGTGAAGAAGCGTTTCAATGGCGAGGGCGACGGTATGTCGTTCACCGAGTTCACCTACCAGCTTGTGCAGGGCTACGACTTCTTCCACCTCTACGAGGCCCACGGTTGCAAACTCCAGCTCGGAGGTAGTGACCAATGGGGTAACATCACCACAGGTACCGAACTCATCCGCCGCAAGCTCGGCAAGGACGATGCCTATGCGCTGACCTGCCCCCTCATCAAGAAGGCCGATGGTACCAAGTTTGGCAAAACCGAGAGCGGCAACGTGTGGCTCTCGCCCAAATACACCTCGCCCTACAAGTTCTATCAGTTCTGGCTCAACGTGAGCGATGAGGATGCCAAGAGCTACATCCGCATCTTCACTCTGCTCGACCGCCAAACCGTGGAGGCTCTCATCTCCGAGCACGAGGAGGCTCCCCACGAGCGCAAACTCCAAAAGCGCCTGGCCAAGGAGGTAACTTGTATGATTCACTCCGAGGAGGAGTATGAGAAGGCTGTGGCTGCCAGTGGTATCCTCTTTGGTGCCAATGCTGCCGAGGCTCTCCACACCATCGACGAGCAGACCTTCTTGCAGGTGTTTGAGGGCGTGCCCCAATTCAAGGTGTCGGCCGAGGAGTTGGCTGCGGGCGTGGACTTCCTCGCTCTGTGTGCCGAGAAGAGCAACATCTTCCCCTCGAAGGGCGAGTTGCGCAAACTCATTCAGGGTGGTGGCGTGTCGCTCAACAAGGAGAAGGTTGCCGACCCCTATATGGTTGTGGGTAGCGAGCAGTTGATTGCCGGCAAGTACCTGCTGGTGCAGAAGGGCAAGAAGAACTACTACATCATCATTGCCGAATAAGGACAACCGAACAAACAATGAGTAGAAGAGTACTCATATTGATAGCGATGCTAACCACATCGCTATCATTGGTTTGGGGCCAGACGAACGAGCTTGTGTGCTCGCTGCGAAGCCACATCGACCACCTCTGCGCCGAGACTCTTGCGGGGCGCAAGGCGGGTAGTGAGCAGGGCCACAAGGCTGCCGACTATGTGGCGGCCCAATTTGGTACGATGGGCATTGAGCCGTGGGACGAGGAGGGCTACCTCAAACCCTTCTCGGCACCCAGCACGGGGCGTAAGTACCGCAATGTGGTGGCTAAGATTGAGGGCCGCAACCCCAACGACTACGTCATCATCGGTGCCCACTACGACCACCTCGGCACCAAGCGTGGCAAAATCTACACGGGGGCTGATGACAACGCCTCGGGTGTGGCTGCCTTGTTGGAGTTGGCACGCAACTTTGCCATCCGCAACTACAAGCCACTCTACACCCTTGTCTTTGTGGCCTTCGACGCCGAGGAGGTTGGGCTCTATGGCTCCACCGCCTTCTCCACCCTCTTTGCCGAGAGGCCCGAGAGCGTGAGGCTGATGGTCAGTATGGATATGGTGGGCCGCCTCCACGATGGTGCTCTGGAGTTTCAGGGCACCGGCACGCTCAAGGATTGTGCACAAAGGCTCAACCGTGCGGCCGAGAAAAACAATATCCGTATTAGCACCAAAAAGTTTGAAACCACACCGCTGATTGCCACCGACACCGAGCCCTTTGCCAAACTCGGCATACCCACGCTGGCTGTTAGCACGGGTATTCACGAAGATTATCACACCCCGCAAGACACCCCCGAGAAGATTGACTACGAGGGGCTTGTGAAGGTGGTGGGAATGATGGCCGACTTTGTCCTCTCGCTCGATACCGAGGAGGGTGCTGTGTCCACCGGAAAACTATCCTACAAGCACCGTAATGCACGTGGGGTCTTCGACTGGGGCCCGACGGCAGCCATTGGTAGCAGTTACCACTCCTACCCGAAGAGCGCGGTGGAGGGTAAGTCGGCGCGTGCTTGGAATGTGGGCCTCTGGGCGCAGGCAAGCGGTAGGCACCTTGCCGTGCGCACCTCGCTCGTCTACGACAAGCGCAAGGCTCAGGCTCCGAGCGACCCGACCGACATATTCTCTCCGGCCCAAACACTCTCTCTCCAATCGGCCACCCTGCCGGTGGAGGTGTTGCTTAAGACCGCCGGCAAGACAATGTGCGCCTATGCGGGCGTGGGCGCCTATGGGGCCTACAACTTTGGAGTGCGGGTGGATGGCAAGCGTGTGGCCGAGGGGGCGCACAACATCAGAGCGTGGGAGTATGGCTGGCAGTGGAGCCTTGGCTACCGCTTTACCACCTTCTACATTGAGGCCACCAAACGCTACGCCCTCAATGGGGTCTACACCACCGACACCCCCGCAGCCAACTCCCACAGCTCGCTCTGCACCATCGGCATTGTGTTTTAGGGGCGGGGCTGTTTCTCCACTCGAGTTCGGACCGTCAGACCTTCGACAAGAAAAATTAGGCCTGCATTTTGTGGTGTTGTGAGAAAAAATTGCTATCTTGCAACGAATTATCCCCCGCTGCACTCGTGGTGGCAAAGCCCGAAGGGTGGGGGAGAAGGGAAGGAAAAAACGTATATATATAATAAATAGGTATCCTATGGAATATAGTAAGATGTTGGCCGAGTATGGCCCCGCAATGAGCGAACAAGAGGTTGCAGACTTTGTTGCCGAGTGTCGCAAAAAATCGGTGCGCAACCAGAACGCAGAGGTCTACAAACTCTGCTACAGCACCATCGACCTGACCACCCTCACCGAGAAAGACTCCGTGGAGTCGGTGGGCAGGTTCGTGAAGAAGGCTGTCGATTTCAACACCCACTATCCCAACATCCCCAACGTGGCTTCAATCTGCGTGTTCCCTCTCTTTGTGGACGTTGTTGGCCTTGGCGTTGAGGGCACCGACATCGGTGTAACCAGCGTGGCCGCAGGCTTCCCCGCATCGCAGACCTTTGTGGAGGTCAAGATGTTGGAGGTGTCGATGGCTGTGGAGAACGGAGCCGACGAGATTGACGTGGTAATTAACGTGGGCCAGATGTTGGAGGGCGACTATGAGCCTATGACCAACGAGATTGCTATGTTGCGTGAGGAGGCCGGCGAGGACACCGTCTTCAAGGTGATTATCGAGAGCGGTGCGCTGCAAACCCCCGAACTCATCCGCAAGGCCTCGCTGCTGTCGATGTTTGCCGGTGCCGACTTCGTTAAGACCTCCACAGGCAAGATTCCTGTGGCAGCAACCCCCGAGGCAGCCGTGGTGATGTGTACCGCCATCAAGGACTACTACCTCAAAACCGGTCGCAAGGTGGGCTTCAAGGCCGCAGGCGGCATCCGCAGTGCCGAGGAGGCAGCCCTGTTCTACACCATCGTGGAGGAGATTTTGGGCAAGGAGTGGTGCACTCCCGCATTGTGGCGCATCGGTGCAAGTTCGCTCGCCAATGGGCTTATCTCTGCCATTGAGGGCAAGGAGGTTAAGTATTTTTAGGCGCCCCACGGGCGTAAGAGAAGCTGTCTAACAAGGCGATTTCTGCGTTACGCTTGCCCTCAAATCCCCATTTACGCCAAGTAAACTGCGGTTTTTCGGGCTACGCAAGCCTTGAAATACCTCTTGTTATACAACTTCTGGCAAAATGAAAGGGTGTGTCCACAGCGGACACACCCTTGCTATTTATGTTGGTTGCTCACCTTCGGCAGGTGCCCCCTATAGGCGGCGTGCGCCATCGCTGATTACCACGGGGATAATCTTCGGCTCGTGGCCATAGCGGGCAGCAAACTTCTCGGTGGCGGTGGCGATGAAGCCCTCGTAGAGTTCCTCCTTCACGAGGTTGATGGTGCAGCCACCAAAGCCGCCACCCATAATCCTCGAGCCACTCACGCCACACTCCTTGGCCACCTCGGCCAGGAAGTCCAACTCCTCGCAACTAACCTCATAGTCGCGCGACATACCCCAGTGGGTTTCGTACATCCTCGCACCCACGGTCTCAAGGTCGCCCTGCTCCAAGGCGGCACACACGTCAAGCACCCTCTGCTCCTCGCCAATCACATAGCGGGCACGCAGGTAGTCCTCCTCCGAAATCTCGCCCTTGACGGCCTCAAGTTGCTCCATCGTGGCACCACGCAGGAACTCCTGACCGAGAACGGCTGCAACCCTCTCGCACGAAGCACGGCGGTCGTTGTAGGGCGAGCCCACAAGTTCGTGCTTCACACACGAGTTCACCAACACCAGGCGATAGCCGTGGGCGGTGGGGTCAAAGGGGAAGTATTCAAACTCCATCGAGCGGCAGTCGAGCCTCATCAGGTGGCCGGCCTTGCCGTGGACGGATGCAAATTGGTCCATAATGCCACAGTTCACACCGCAGTAGTTGTGCTCGGTGGACTGGCCGATGCGTGCGAGTTCAAATTTTTCGATACCGAGGTTGTAGAGGTCGTTCAGGGCGAAGGCAAAGGTGCTCTCCAGCGCAGCCGAAGAACTCATACCCGCACCCAGAGGCACATCGCCACTGAACACAGCGTCAAAACCACCAATGGTGTAACCCCTCTTTTGGATTTCGCGGCACACACCAAAGACGTAGCAAGCCCACTGCTCGGCAGGTTTGTCCTCCTCGCGCAGGCCAAACTCGCTGTTCTCGCCGAGGTCGAGCGCGTGGACCTTCACACGGTCGCTACCATTAAGACGAATGGCGGCAACAATGCCTTTGTCTACTGCACCGGGGAATACGAAACCACCATTGTAGTCGGTGTGCTCGCCAATGAGGTTGATGCGGCCGGGGGAGGTGAAGAGAATGGCCCCCTCGCCATAGAGTTCTTGGAACTTCTGCTCCACAAGGTTAGTGTTCATAGTGTTTGTGTCAATTTGGGTTGTTATTTGTGTAATGTATTGTTGTTTCGCTTTGCTCGTGTAAAGGTAGTGCGTTTAGTCCGAAAAGTCAATACACCGAGGGGATATTTCTCCGTGTGTGGTATGTTTTGAACAGTTTAGGGTGTTTGGAGCGCTTTTGTTACCCGTGTATTCCAACCACCGCTCCCCTACGAAAGGGGAGGATGGGAGGGGCAGGCATTGCCTGTTTTAGAATTGAAA
>JAFVSY010000116.1 GCA_017503465.1 Tidjanibacter sp.
AAATTGAAATATTATATGAAACGTAACCTTTTTGTGATTAGTGTGGTGGTGGCATTGTTCGTGTCGCTCACCAGCGCCTCGGCCCAGAGCAAGCGCTACACCGTGTTGTTCTACAACGTGGAGAACCTCTTTGACACCATTCAAGACCCCACCATCTACGACACCGAGTTCATCCCCAGTGGTGTGAAGCAGTGGAACTCGGCCAAGTATTACAAGAAACTCGACAACCTCGAAAAGGTCTTCTACTCCATCACCGAGCAAAACCGCTCCTACCCCACCGTTATCGGTGTGAGCGAGGTGGAGAACCGCAACGTGTTGGAGGACATCGCCTCGCTGCCCAAACTCCAGAGGGCCAACTACCAAATCTGCCACTACGATGGCCCCGATGCACGTGGTGTGGATGTGGCTTTCTTCTATCGCCCCGACCAATTCAAGTATGAGGGTAGCGAGAGCATCAAAGCCAACATCCCCGGTGCAAGGCCAAACTTCCGCACCCGCGACCTGCTCGGTATGTGGGGCACCATTGATGGCGAGCCCTTCTACTTTATGGTGAGCCACTGGCCCAGCCGTAGGGGTGGTCAGAGCGCATCGGCTTTCCTGCGCGAGGGCTTGGCAGCCCAAATCAAGGGCATTGCCGACTCGGTGATGAGGGCCAACCCCAAGACCAAGTTTGTGGTTATGGGCGACTTCAACGATGACCCCGGCGACAAGAGCGTGTCGCAGTGCCTGGGTGCAAAACTCAAAAAAGATAAGCTCAAAAAGGGCGACCTCTACAACCCCTACTGGCAGATGCACCGCGACGGCTACGGCACGCTGGTCTACAACGACCTGTGGAACCTCTTCGACAACATCGTGGTGAGCGAGAACATAGCCAACCCCGACCGTGGCACCCTCGGCATTTGGAAACCCAAGAAGGCGGAGTATTATGGTAACGTCTTCAGGGGCGAATTCCTCTTCCAGAAGGAGGGCCAATACAAAGGCTACCCCCTGCGTACCTATGTGGGTAACAACTTCCAGGGCGGTTTCAGCGACCACCTTCCCGTCTACATCTTCCTTGTGAAATAGGCCGGCAGGGCACAAGAGTGCTTACCGATAATGTTTGGAGAAACAACAAGCAAAACGTATAGATAATAACACCAAGTAAGTTTATGAAAAAATTTCTGACTACTCTGCTTCTCACCCTGGGAGTGGCCCTCACAGTGATGGGTCAGTCGAAGGTGGGAGCAATCACCGGTAAGGTTGTATCTCGTCAGGGCCGCCAGCCCATCGAGATGGCCACCGTGAGCCTTGGGGACCAGAGCGTGAGGACCGCAGCAGACGGCTCGTTCACCTTCGAGAACCTCCCCTATGGCATTGTTACCATTGAGATCGAGGCCCTCGGCCACCAGCCTTCGAGCGTGAACGTGAAGGTCGATAGGCCCCTGAAGGACCTCAACTACATCACCCTCGCAGTGGTGGTGGAGGCTATGACCAGCGACTTCCTCGACGACAGTTCGTTTGTGGAGTTCGACAGCGAATTGGAGGGCGAGTCGCAGTCCACCCCCGTGTCGCTCAGTGCATCGAAGGACGTGTTCAACAACATCGCCGGCTACAAGTTCAGCCCCCTGCGCTTCCGCAACCGTGGTTACGACCAGAACACCGAGGTTATCTACCTCAACGGAGTGGAGATGACCGATGCCAACAGTGGCAACGGCACCTGGTCGCTGTGGAGTGGTCTGAATGAGGCTACCCGCAACCAGGAGGCAACCTATGCCACCTCGGTGGGTACGAGCGGTGTGGGCGGTATCAACGGTACCACCAACATCCTCGCAAGGGCTTCACAGATGAGGCAGGGCTTCCGCGCAAGTGCCGTAACCTCCAGCGGCTCCTACCGCTATCGTCTGATGACCACCTACACGAGTGGTATGCAGGACAACGGTTGGGCCTATGCAGCCAGCCTTTCGGCCAGGCTCGGAGGTAACGACTTTGTGGAGGGCGTAACCTACAACGCTTGGGCCTACTTCCTCTCGGCCGAGAAGCGCATCAACAGTATGCACCAAGTGGCCCTCACCTTCTTTGGTGTTCCCACCGAGAGGGGCGCACAGATGGCTGCCACCGATGAGGCTATCGGTCTGGCCGGCTCCTACTGGTACAACCCCAACGTGGGTATGCAGAACGGCAAGTTGCGCAACGCACGTATGAGGTCCTACCACGAGCCCGTGGCTATGGTGAACTACTTCTTCACCCCCGATGACAAGACCAAAATCACCGCAGCAGCCTCGTTCCGCTTCGGTCAGAACGGCTACTCGGCTCTTGACTGGAACAGTGCAGCCGACCCCCGTGCCGACTACTACCGCAACCTGCCCAGCTACTGGGACAAGAAGGGCGACCCCGCACATCGCGACCAACTGCTCAAGGCGTGGATTAACAATAGGGAGAAGATGATGTATGTGGACTTCGACAAACTCTACAACGTAAACTACAACTCCAACCCCGCCAATGGCGACCGTCCCACAATGCAGCACCCGCTGGTGGGCGATGGCGTGGAGCAGAGCGTGGCAGGCCTCAACCGCTCACGCTACATCATCTCCGAGCGACACACCGACCAGAGGGACTTCCGCCTCAAATTGCAGGCCGAGCGCACCATCAGCAACCGCCAAAACGTGGTGGGTGGTATTGACTTCCGCCGCAACCGCACCGAGTACTACACCTCCATCAAGGACCTCCTGGGTGGCGACTACTGGGTGAATATGGACAACTTCGCCGAGAGGGACATCCACGCAGCCGAGGAGCGCAAGATTGCCATCAACGACCTCACCCGCACCGACAACTACATCGTTGGCGAGGGCGACAAGTATGGCTACGACTACTATGCACACTCCACCGTGGGCAAACTCTGGGGAGCCTACAACCTCCGCCTCGGCCACTACCAGTTGGCTCTGGCAGGTGAGGCCTCCTACACCACCTTCTGGCGCGAGGGACTCTATCAGAAGGGTCTCTTTGAGGACAACTCCTTCGGCGACAGCGAGCACCTCGACTTCTTTGGCTACACCGCCAAGGCCAACTTCACCTACGAGCCCAACGGCTCCAACAGCGTGCAACTCTCGGCTGTGGCACAGCAGAACGCACCCTACTTCCAGGATGCCTTTGTGTCGCCCCGTACACGCAACACCGTAGCCCCCGGCCTCACCACCGAGAAGGTGTTGAGTTTCGACGTGGCCTACTCCTACAAGGCCCCTTGGATTAACCTCCGCGCAAGTGCCTACTACACCACCTTCAAGGACCAGTCGAAGCTCATTAGTTTCTACGATGATGTGTGGTCGGCCTTCTCGAATATGTCGCTCACCGGCATCGACAGCCGCTACTACGGCGTTGAGTTGGGCTTCCGTATGCCCATCGTGGCAGACTTGTCCCTCTCGGGTGCCGCCAGCATTGGCGACTACACCTACACCTCCAACCCCTATTTCACCCAGACCCGCGACAACACCGCCGCCACTCTGGTTGATAACGCAAGGGTATATTGGAAAGGTATGAAGGTTGAGAGCACTCCTCAGGTGGCCCTCAACCTCGGTCTGAACTACAAGACCTCCAACAACATCTACCTCTCGGTGGACGCAGAGTACTTCGACAAGATGTACCTCTCGATGAACCCCCTCTATCGTACCGAGGGCGCAATGAGTGGCTACATCGACACCAAAAAGGTTGATGCTGTCTTTGATGGAACCATCGACAACATCATTGCCGATGCAGCCCTCGACAAAGTGGCAGCAGAGAGCATCCGCACTCTTACCGCACAGGAGAAGTTCAAACCCGCATTCATCGTGAATGCCAGCATTGGTAAGACTTGGTACATCGGTGGCAAGCAACTCGGTTTCAGCCTCGAAATCAAGAACCTCACCAACACCATCACCAAGACCGGTGGTTTCGAGCAGATGAGGCTCTTCTCGGACGACGAATATGAGGCCACAAGCGGCACTCGCTACACTCGCTTCGACTCCAAGTATTTCTACCTCTATGGTACGAACTACTACCTCAACGTCTACTTCCGCTTCTAATCCACCCGTGTGCTTACAGAAAATTGAGAGAGATACATATATGAAAAAGTATATTATAGCAATGACGCTCGCACTTGTGGCTCTGACTGCCTGCGAGCAACAGTGGGACGATGTGCCCGCAAGGGTACCTGCCACCGATGAGAGTATGGGTGCAGAGTACCAGTATATGACCGTGAACGCCTTCAAGGACAAGTACTTCTACTCGGTACTGCCCGCCCCTGCCGGCAACGTGAAGTCGGTAACCATTCCCGACAAGGTCTACCTCAAAACCAAAGTTATCAGTTCGGATGAGCTGGGCAACACCTACCGTTCCATCTACCTCCAAGACGCTAACGGTCCTCAGGATGGTGCCATTGAGATTAAGGTTGGCAAGGGCTCGATGTACACCATCTACAAGCCCGGCCAGATTATCTACGTTAAGTGCGATGGTTTGGAGTTGGGCAACTATCGCTGGATGCTCTCGCTGGGCGGCAAGTCGTCCGAGGCGAAATACTCCAACGGCTACATCGACATTCAGACCATCATTGACGAGAAGATTCTCCCCGGCGAACTCGCAGGTCTCACCGCTGCCGACACCCTCGTGGTGAACTCCTCCAATGTGGCAAGTATTGTGGGTGCCAACGACAAGCAGTACCTCGGTACCCTCTGCCGCTTTGAGGGCTTGGAGAGTATTTGGGGCACCATCAATGCCGATGGCTACTCGAGTGGCGACACCTTCCCCTCGTTCTTGGAGCAGATTGTTGATACCTACACCGACTACACTTGGACCGGTCAGCCCGATGAACAGGGTCGCTATACCCTCTCGCCCGCCCACAAGGACCACCCCGAGGGCCTGCCCGCAACTTGGGCATATAGCTACTACAATGCCGAGGGCAAGAGCAACTCCTACTATGGTTCGGCCTTGTTTGCCTTTGGTAGTTCCTACCCCTTCCTCGTGCGCACGAGTGGCTACTCGAGGTTTGCGCTGGAGCCCATTCCTACCGATGGCGAGGTGGTGGATATGACAGCCATTTTGTGTAAGTACTGCTCAAGCAGCGGTGGCTTCACCAAATATCAGCTGCTGCTCAACAGCGCCGATGACGTTGTTGTGAAATAGCGAGGGAAAAGAAAATTGACAAAACGTTGTTTTGTCTAAAATGCTCCCGCTCGGCAGAGTCTGCAAGCAGCCTTTGCGCTCGCTTACTCGCATTTGCCAAAATTCAAAATTCAAAATTCAAAATTGTCCCCCTCTAAGTTAGAGGGGGTGCTGCGCAGCAGCGGGGGCGTCTGTTTTGGAAAGGGCAGAAAGGGGAAACCCTAAACTCCCAGTCGGCCCAGTCGGCATAGAGGGTATAGAGGGCCTTAACGCCCCAAATGCCATTAAAACCCCTAATGCCATTAAAGCCCTTAAGGCTCCCAAACACAAAAACCCCTTCCGAAACTCTCGGAAGGGGTTTTTGTGTATTAGAAAGACAAAGTATATTTACTCTTTACTATTTACTAATTACTATTTAATATTTAATCAGCGCCACTCCAATCGCAGACGACAGGCGGGTGTGCCCTGCTCCGACTGGATTTCGTAGGTGGGGTTGGGGGCCTCATCGGTGATGATGGTAAGTCGCTCGCCGTGGTAGGTCTCGTGCATATAGTTGATGTCCACCCTCACTCCACGCTCGGCGGTGAGTGCCTCAAGGGGCATTGAGTCGAGAGCCATACGGAGGTAGTTGATGGAGTAGGTGTGGCCGTTTCCGTCAATGTAGCTGTAGAGTACCTGATGGGTGTAGCGGGCACGCTCCTCGGGCGAGGAGAGCCTCACGGGCGGAGTGGTCTGCGGCACGAGGTCGCTCTCCACCGCAGCGCAGTAGAGGGGATAGTCGGTGAGGTTGAGTGTGCGGCGCGTGGAGAGGTCTATGGCGGCCCAGATGGTGGATGCGTGGGCAATGAGGAGCCCCTGCTCATCGTAGACCTCAAAGTTACGTGTGGTGGCCAAGCGGTTCACATCGCTCACCCAAGTGGCCACCTTGATGCGCTCCAACTGCTTCGGCAGGCGCACCACCTCCATACCCATTCGCAGGATAACCCACCCACAGTTGGGTGCGAGCATATCGTTGCCATAGCCTTGGAGCATAGCATCGGTGCTGGCCGTGGTGAGCAGATAGTCGCCGAGTCCCATCAGCGTGAGTCGCTGTGTGAGGTCGGCCTGATAGGGCTCAATTCGGTAGGTGTATGTACGTTTTTTCTCCATCATTCGGTGTTGTAAACCTCGCAAAGGTATCAAAATATGCTTAAAATATCAAACCTTGGCACCCTTAATTGGAAATCGGGCAGGGAAGAAAAGTGTGCCGTGGGTGTCGGACTTTGTCGCAAAATGTATATATTTGTGGCTGATTACAGAATATGTAGTCCCAAATATTGGATGGCATTTAGGCTATTGCTTTCTCAGTAAAACGACCAAACTATTTACGCATACAAGCAATAGGCACTCTGAATGCCCACGTCTTTTGGCGTGGGTTGTGCTTATGTATGTATGGTGCTTGGTCGTACCTTCTGAGAATAAGTTACACCCACGTCTTTTTTTTGTGCTGTAACCCAACGATGTCCACCCGTGGAAGTATGGTTAGGAACAGGTACACACAAAACGAGCAAAGACGATGACATCCCCCACCACAAATAGGGCCACAAGGGCAGCCCAAACGGCACAAAACCCCACCCACGGACCTTAGGGCCTGTGCCCTAATTTGCCACACTCCTATACAATATTGCCTGTCAAATGTCGTTTTAGAGAATGAAAATGTAAAAAAACGATGCCGAGAGTTACATTTTTGAGGGAAAATTACTACCTTGCAGTGTATATATCCTCATAAGAAAGAGAGGTGGTCCGTTGGTGGCCCCTCCAACACAGGAATAGGTTTAGATTAGGTAACAGACAAAGACAAACAAAAAATTCACAAACAAACACTCAACGATTATGTTTAAGAAACTTTTTTCGATTGTAGCCTTCGTAGCCCTCAGCATTATGGGCGTACAGGCTCAAATGAATCCTATGGAGCCCCTGCCACAGGACCCCGAACTGCGTAAGGGCGTGCTCGAAAACGGACTCACCTACTACATCAAACACAACGCCAAGCCCGAAAATCAGGCCGACTTCTACATCTACGACAAAGTGGGTGCAGTGCAGGAAGAGGAGCACCAGATTGGTCTGGCCCACTTCCTTGAGCATATGGCCTTCAACGGCACCAAGAACTTCCCCGACAAGAATATGATTAACTATCTTGAGAGCGTGGGCGTGAAGTTCGGTGCCAACCTCAACGCTTGGACCGCAATGGAGCAGACCCAGTATATGATGCAGAGTGTGCCCCTGGGCGACCCCACCGTTGTGGACAACGTGCTGATGATTCTCCACGATTGGGCCTACTACATCTCGCTCGAAGAGGAGGAGATTGACAACGAAAGGGGCGTTATCATCGAGGAGCTGCGCACCCGCAACGATGCTGGCTGGCGTATCCGCGAGAAGAGCGCACCCTACATCTATGGCCCCACCCGCTATGCCGAGCGCAACATCATCGGCACCATTGAGCAACTCCAGTCGTTCACCTATGACGACATCCGCGACTTCTACCACCGTTGGTACAACACCAAGAACCAATGTATCGTGATTGTGGGCGACTTTGACGTAGACGAGATGGAGCAGAAGGTTATCAAGACTATGAGCGACATCCCCGCAGTGGAGAACGCCGAGGAGATTGCCTACATCCCCGTGCCCGCCACCGTGGAGCCCCAAATCGGTATCTTCACCGACCCCGAACTTACCGAGACCAGCGTGGAACTCATCGCCCGTAGGGATGCAATGCCCAAGGAGATGAACAACACCCTCGTGTATGAACTCTACAGCATTTTGGATAGTTTCGTAAATTCCATCGTGAACGAGCGTCTGAACGACATCAGCCAGCAGCCCAACGCACCCTTCCTCGGTGCAGGCAACTATGGCGGTAGCATCACCCGCTCGATGGACATTATGGAAATCTACGCCTCCGCACGTGAGGGCGAGGCTCTGAAGTCGTTTGAGGCCATCTACACCGAGTATGAGAAGGTGCGCCGCTATGGCTTCACCGTGTCGGAGTTTGAGAGGGCACAGGCCAAGATTTTGCGTAGCAACCAGCAGGCCTACGACCGCCGTAACGACCGCCGCCACAGCGAGTTCGTGGGTCGCTACACCAACAACTTCGCAAAGAATACCCCCATCTACAGCCCCGAGTTTGAGTGGCAGCTCGACAGCACCCTCATCTCTTCGCTCGACATCGCAACCCTCAACCAGTTTGCACAGCAGATGCGCTTCACCCCCACCAATCAGGTGGTGCTCATCAGCCAGCCCGATAAGGAGGGCCTCGCAGTGCCCACCGTGGAGGAGGTGCAGGCCATCATCGCCAAGGTGAATGCCGCCGAAATTGCAGCACCCATGGACAACACCGTGAAGAAACCCCTCATCCCCGAGGGCACCAAGCTCAAAGGCGCAAAAGTTAAAAAGACCACTACCGACAAGTTTGGTAACACTGTGTGGACCCTGAAAAATGGCGTTAAGGTGGTGTTGAAACCCACCGACTTCAAGGCCGACGAAATCCAACTCCACGCAGGTATTATGGCCGGTCAGAGCCTCATTGCTACCGAGGATATGATTATGGCCGACCACCTCGACACCTTCATCTCCTATCAGGGCGTGGGTGAGTTCAGCCAGACCGACCTCACCAAGCAACTCGCAGGTAAAGCCATCAGTGTTTACCCCTTCGTGGGTGGCTCAATGCAGGGCATCAACGCAATGTGCTCGCCCAAAGACATTGAGGTGATGTTCCAGTTGCTCTACCTCTATGGCACCTCGCCCCGCTACGATGAGGCCGCTTTCAACACCGTGAAGGACCAGCTCGTGAGTGCCTACACCAACGTGGAGTCCGACCCCAACTACGCACTCCAGAGGGAACTCTACAAGTCGCTTTACAGCAAACCCGACAGGGCCAAAGCGTGGAGCGTGGAGGAGATTAAGGGTCTTAACTTCGAGCAGTACCAGAGGGTTTACAAAACTCTCTTCTCCAACCCCGATGATATGACCTACACCATCGTGGGTAACTTTGACGAGGCCACCATCAAACCCCTCGTGGAGAAGTACCTCGGCTCACTGCCCAAGACCAAGGGCACACTCGCCTACAATAGCGCCAACAGCAACGACTTCCAGACCGGCGACCGCACCAACCGCTTCGCTGTGCCTATGGAGATGCCCAAAACCACCATCTACTATGTGCTCACCGGCCCGATGGAGGTTAATTTGGAGAACAGCATCTACCTCTCCGTACTCGACCAGTTGCTCGACATCCGCTACACCAAGAGTATCCGCGAGGAGAAGGGTGGCACCTATGGCGTATCGTGCTCGGCAAGCCTGAGCACCCTGCCCAGCGAGCCCGACTTCTTGCTGATGATTGGCTTCGACACCAAGCCCGAGATGGCAGACGAGTTGCGCGATATGCTCCTGCCGGAGGTTGAGCGCCTCGCCAACGAGGGTCCCACCGAGGAGGAGATGGGTAAGATTAAGGAGTATATGGTAAAACAGCGTGCCGACAACCTCAAACAGAACGGCGTGTGGAAACAGTGGATTAGCAACTACCACCTCACCGGTGTGGACTACACCAGCGACTACGAGGCCATCATCGGCGCCCTGTCGGCCGAGAAGGTTAAGGCCATCGCCACCAAGGTATTGGAGAGTGGCGACGTACTGAAACTGATTATGGACCCCGCCGTGGCCGAGTAAGACCACGCCAAACACTGATATGCAAAAAAGGCTCCCAACTTTGGGGGCCTTTTTTGTCTTGTGAAGGAAGGGAATTCAAAATTCAAAATTGACAAAACGTTGTTTTGTCTAAAATGCTCCCGCTCGGCACAGGCGTTGCCTGTTTTGTGTAGATGTTGGGTTTGCACTCTTTCGAGCCTTTGGATGCTAGCAAGCAGCCTTTGCGCTCGCTTACTCGCATTTGCCAAAATTCAAAATTGAGAGCAGAAAGGGAATGTAGGGAGAATAAAGAAAATTTCCCTAAACTCCCTAAATTCTTTACACTCCCTAAACTCCCTACGACCCCCAGAGGGCACAGTTGCGGCAGAGCCGCTGATTGCAATTTCGACCACCCCTCCCGACCTCCCCTATCGTAGGGGAGGAGTACTTGGTGGTGCTACCAAATGCTATTAGGCC
>JAFVSY010000117.1 GCA_017503465.1 Tidjanibacter sp.
GGCGGCCAATAGAACTTATGTAAAGAAATTCCCATACGCTGCGGTGGCGGAGTTGCACTTGTGGTTGCTCCGACCGCAGCCCTTGAAATTGACCGATAACACGCTCGGTTTTGGGCGTAAACTCATATGGAAAGCCGATGAGTAGTCGTGGTGTGATAATCGTGGCAGGCGGCTCGGGTACCCGCTTGGGTGCCGACCGTCCCAAGCAGTTCTTGCAGGTGGCAGGCAAGGAGATTCTTGTCCACACCTTAGAACTCTTCCTGCGTGCCCTGAGTGGCAGCGATAGCAAGGTGGTTATCGTGCTGCCCGAGGTGTGGATTGAGGAGTGGCACGAGATTGCCGCACGACACGGATTGGCCGACACCCACACCGTATGTGCAGGTGGAGCGTCGCGTATCGGCTCGGTGCGCAATGGTCTGGCGGCGCTGGGCGAGTGCGACTTGGTGGCAGTCCACGACGGGGTGCGCCCCTGCCTCAGCGAGGCGATGGTGGAGCGTGGCTTCGAGGTGGCCGAGGAGTTCGGCTCGGCAGTTCCCGTGGTGGAGGTGGTCGATACTATCCGCCGAGTGGGCGCCGATGGCTCGGAGATTGTCGATAGGTCGGAGTTGAGGGCTGTGCAGACCCCGCAGGTATTCGATGGTGAGGTGTTGCGCGCTGCGTATGCCACCTGTCGCTCGGAGCGATACACCGACGATGCCTCGGTGGTGGAGCGTTGGCTCTCCTCGCGCGGCGGACAACTCGCCTTCTACGCAGGTGAGCGCAACAACATCAAGATAACCTACGCCGAGGATTTGGCACTTGCCGACTACCTGTTGGCGAAGAGATAGTTTTTTACAAAGAGTAATTGCAGTAACGACCGAATGAACAAAAGATTTAGAGCCGGACGAGCCGGAAGAGGTGTAGCGTGGTGGAGCACACTGCTGATTGTGTTGGCGGTGGCGGGTGGCGCCGCACTCTTCTACTTCAATCGCGAGGGTAGTGCCCTGGCGGTGTGGTACTGCTGTGTGGTGGTGTCGCTCTTCCTGTTGGCGCTCTTTGCCTCGCCGCGCGGTGCTGTGGTGGGCGAGCAGGGCGTGGAGATTAGGTGTGTGCTCCGCTCGGAGTATATTGCCCCTGAGTCTATCCGCTCGGTGCGCCTCGTGGAGTGGTCGTCGCTCGGCAGAGCACTGCCCATCGGTGGTGTGGCGGGATTTTTGGGCTACTACGGTAGGTTCTACTCCACTGCACGTCGCCAGAGGGTCGATATATTTGCCCGTTCGCGCAGGTCGCTGGTGGAGATATGCACCGAGGAGCGCAACTATATCCTCTCGCTCAGCGAGCCCGAGGAGTTTATCGATGCGGTGGACCAATTGCGCCACGAGATGAAACATTTTGGAAATCAGACAAAATAGTATAACTTTGTAGAGTGCCCCATCAGAGTCGGGAGTATTTACGTTTTAAGCCCAGAGAAAGGAGATGAAATTTCTGCGAATCGTAGCATCTTATATCTACCGCGCTGTAATCTCGGTGCGCCACTGGTGCTACGATGTGGGGCTGCTGCGTAAACACTCTGTCGAACTGCCTGTAATCTGTGTGGGCAATAGCACTGTGGGCGGTACGGGCAAGACCCCCGTTGTGGAGTACC
>JAFVSY010000118.1 GCA_017503465.1 Tidjanibacter sp.
GCTGGGAGGGGTGGTCGAAATTGCGCTCGGCGGCCCCGCCGAGCAGCCGAAGGGCGGGGGCGTCTGTTTGGGAAAGAGCAGAAAGGGAATTTAAGGAGGTTAAGGAGGTTAAGGAGGTTAAGGAATTTAGGGATAGGAGAGAGCCTCTACACTCCCTAAACTCCCTAAAAAAACGTTGGACGTTAGACGTTAGACAAAAACGCAAAGAACGAGATGAATGCAAGGCACACAAGAAAACGCCCTCCGCAGTTTACTTAACGTAAATGCGGAGGGCGTTTATCGCAGTGTAACGCAGCAGTCGCTCGTTATCTGCGTTTTTGAAAAATGCAAAGTGCGAGGCGAATTTTGTGCCAGCGTCAGAATGACGCTTTCCCCATTTTTGTCAGGATGCTATCTGACGTTTGAAAGAAATAAAAAACGCAAAGTGCGAGGCGAATTTTGTGCCAAACAAGAAAGCGGCCCCGCAGTTTGCTTATCGCAAATGAGGAGCCGCTTATCGAAGTGCGGTGCAAAATTAGCCCGCAATCTGCGTTTTTTTACAGGATGGGAGTACCCATCAACCCACTCTGTACAAGGAAGGTAACTGCAACAGTGATGATAGCATACAACTCGGGGAATACTGCCAACAGCAGAGTCTTACCCATAACATCGTAGCCACCACCAATGGCTGCAATACCATTAGCACAAATCTGGCCCTGACGAATTGCCGAGAACAAGCACACAAGACCTACGGTCAAACCAAGACCAAAAATGGCTGCAGCCTGCATCAGAGTGATACCTGCGGTGAGGTAGTTCTGGATGAAGAAGAAGGCTGCAAAACCATACAAACCCTGGGTTGCAGGCAGAGCCGACAAAATCATCGACTGGCCAAACGAGTTCATACGTTTTTTCATCGCACCAACAGTTGCGTTAGCGGCAATAGAGGTACCATAAGCACTACCGATACCCGAAAGGGCAACCATCAGTACAACACCAATGTAAGCAAGAATAATGTTCATAATGTTTTAATGTTTTTTGAAAGTTTGTTAATTTATTGATTTTCTTTAGTTTTCCGTTATTTTGCACTCTTTCGGAAGGGAGTGTAGATGCGCGTTGCGGCCTCAAAACCTGCGTTCTTATAGAACTCGATGAAGGTGAGTCGCATCGGGTGAACAAAGGCACCAATGGCCGACATAAAGATGTTGATACCGTGGCCAAAGGCCAAGATGAGGAACATCACGAGTTGTTTTGCAACAGGTATATCCGGCGCAAGGCTAGCCGCCAAGTCGTTGAACACAACCGCCAAAGCACCACCCGAAAGGCTGATGGCGAACAAGCGGACATAGCTCAACACATCGCCCAACAGACCCGTGAGGTTGTTGTAGGTGTCCCACAGGCCGGAGCCGAAGTTCACCAGCAGTTCCTATTGGGGTTGTTGAGCAGCAGCATCAGCACTGCACCCACGCCCAAGATGCCCAAGCACAAGGGCGATGAGAACGAGAAGCCCTCCACGCCCACCATCGGCAGCAGGAAAGCCAGCAGGCAGTCCACAAGGATGATGAGCCAGCCGAGGGTGCCGAAGCTATACTTGAACCCATAGGCGATGGTGGTATTTATCACGTTGAGCACCAGCGCAAAGATAATCTGCACGATACCGCAACCGAGTGCGATGTAGAAGAGTTGGTCATTGACCGTCTGCATTGCGTTGTGGTACCACTCCGGCACTCCCAACGTACGCAGCGACACGCCAAACACGTTGCCCACACACAGGCCAAAGAGCACCGAAGCCAAGCCCAGCCACATCACAAGTTGCGACACGAGGCCCATTCCCTTAATCTTCTTCAGCCACATAAACAGACCTATCAGGAAGAAGGTAGCACCATAGCCCGCATCGCCAATACAGAAGCCGAAGAAGAGCATATAGAAGGGTGCAAAGTACCTCGTGAGGTCCATTGTGCCATACTTGGGCACTGCATAGAAGTCGCCGATGAACTCAAACGGTTTGGCAAACCAGCCATTCTTGAGCACCACGGGGGTGTCGTCCTCCATTGTGGGTTTCTCCTTGGCGTAGATAACATCAGACTGGCTATCCAGCAGAGCATCCACTGCCTGCTCGTTTGCCACCGGAGCCCAGCCCTGCAACACAACGAGTCGGCCCTCGGCCTCGGACTCGCCACTGTGGCTCACTTGGCTGAATTGGAGTCTATCGGTAAGGCTTGCACCGTGGGCGGCCACGAGGTCGGCACTCGCAACGCACCTACCCAGCACCTTCATCCACTCGTTCAGTTGCTCATTTAGGCTCTTCAATTCGGCCCTTTTGCCCTCCGCATTGGTCTGCGGGGTGCGCATCGGTTGGGCGTCAATGGCGGGAGCGGCCTCGCCCTTGCGGCCAACGGCCACAAAGTAGGTTACCCCACCCTTCTCGGCAATCACCTCAAGGGTGTAGTTCTCCCTCCACTCTGCCTCGGCGTGGGCAAACTCGTTGGAGTAGCACGAATAGAAGTGGAGCACAATGCCCTCACTCTCCAACTTGCTCACCAACGCAGGGTCAAACTCGCCCCACATAGAGAGTTCCTCGGCCTCCTTCTCGGTCCTACCGATTTGTGCCTTCAGGCTCTCCACACGTGCTGTGGCGGTCTTGTAGCGTTCATAGGCCTCCTCGCCCGTAGCATAGGGTGCGCCCAACTCAAAGCCCTCCTTCTTACGCAGGGCTGCAAACTCCTCGGCCGCAGCCTTGTGGCCCTCAATCTCCGACAACAGTGCGTGTTCCTCCTCGTTGGGCTCCCAGCCTGTGGTGGTGATGTCGACCACTCCGAGTTCCTGCAACTGTGCGAGGAACTCCTCCTGTGCCTTATGATAGAGCACAAGAGTATATTTGTTCATCCGTACTATCATAGGGCTTCAAGTTGTTCGTGTTTGGTTTTCACAATCTTTTGGGCACTCTTTGAGAGGTTTTCCTCGTCCTCCAAGAAACGCTTAATCTTGCGAATTGCGTCTTCATAGCCGGGGATTTGCACCTTCTCATAGAGGTTTACCTTCTGGGTGGTTTTCTTTCGTGCGTGGTCGAGCAGTTCGGTACGGCGGTTGAAGACCTCAAACTCAATACCCAGGCGGGCAATCTCTTTGAGCACCTCCACTCCATCGGCATACCACGCAGGCGCAGAGAAGAGGTCGTAGTCCTTCTGCTCAAAGATTACCTCCTTCAGCAGAGGAATCTTCACGCCCGCAATTTTGCTCATTCCCAACTCCACATCCTTAACCCTCAGAAGGTCGCTGTCGAACTCACCCCACAAGGCCGCCATATAGTCGTAGCGCGACATCAGCGCGTCGATGCGTTGGCGGTAGCCTTCGGCCTTGTCCTTGGCCGCCGACACCTCCACCCTCAGGGCCGACTCCTTACTCTTGATGGTAGGGAGGGCCCTCTGGCGCATCTTGAGCTGCTTGCCGAGTTCGCCGAGCGATGTTTTGTTGTATTGAAACTTTATTGCCATCTAATTACTTTTTGTGTTAGAAGGGTATGTGTTTCTTTCGTTGCTAATTCTATGACGTTAGCGCAAGGCCACCTATGCCTCGGGCCAATACTTGGCCACGAGTTCCGATTTGATGGTAACCTCACTCTTCTTGAAGTGTTTGGCAAACAGAGCCCAAGCCGTGTCGAGCATCTCCTCAATGTCGATGTTCACGTCAATGGAGAGCAGTTTGTCCGAATACTCTTTCGCAAAGGCCAGAGCACGCTCATCGTAGTCCGAGAGGTCAAAACCGTTCTCCAATTTGGTCTTGGCACCTGCTGCATCCGAGTAGAGTCGCACGGCAGCGTTCATAACCTGCGGGTGGTCCTCCCTGGTCTTCTTGCCAATCACGAGCTGTTTCAGACGCGAAAGCGAGCGGAAGGGGTCCACGATAACCTTACCGGTGTCGGTGTCGTTACGCAAGAAGAGCTGACCCTCGGTGATGTAACCCGTGTTGTCGGGCACTGCGTGGGTGATGTCGCCACCCGACAGAGTGGTAACGGCAATGATAGTGATGGAGCCACCCGAGGGGAGTTGCACAGCCTTCTCGTAAATCTTCGCCAAGTCGGAGTAGAGCGAGCCGGGCATAGAGTCCTTGGATGGAATTTGGTCCATACGGTTCGACACAATCGCCAACGCATCGGCATAGAGAGTCATATCGGTCAGCAGCACCAGCACCTTCTCGCCCTTGTCGGCCGCAAAGTATTCGGCCGCAGTCAGTGCCATATCGGGCACCAGCAGACGCTCCACGGGAGGATTCTCGGTGGTGTTCACAAAGCAGACAATCCTATCCAACACACCTGCATTCTCAAAGAGGTTTTTGAAGTAGAGGAAGTCATCGTTGGTCATACCCATACCGCCCAAGATAATTTTGTCGGCCTGTGCACGCAGAGCCACATTGGCCATCACTTGGTTGTAGGGTTGGTCGGGGTCGGCAAAGAAGGGAATCTTCTGGCCCGACACAATAGTATTATTAAGGTCAATACCTGCAATACCGGTAGCAATCAGTTCCGAGGGCTGGCGGCGTTTGAAGGGATTTACGGTAGGGCCGCCAATCTCCCTCTCCTCGCCCTCCACAGGGGCACCACCCTCAAGGGGCTGACCGTAGGCATTGAAGAACCTGCCTGCCAAGCCGTCGCCCACCTTCAGGGTTGGGGGCACACCGTGGAACACAACCTCGGCATCGGTGGAGATACCCTCCGTACCCTCAAACACCTGCAAGGTTACCTGGTCGCCCATAATCTTCACCACCTGCGCCAAGTGGCCACCAACGGTCGCCAACTCGTCATTACCAACACCCGTAGCCCTGAGCGACACGGTTGCTTTGGTGATGTTCTCAATCTTTGTGTATATCTTCTGAAAAGCCTTTGTTTCCATAGTCTTACGCTCCTTTATTTGCCGGCAACAAACGTGTCAATCTGTTGGCGGTAGTTATCAAATTCTGCACTCTTCCACTCGGTGTAGTTGAGCTGTTTGAAGAGGTTGATGAGAGCCTTGAAGTAGGCCGAGCACTCCTCAAAGTCGCCAAAACCATACTCCTTGCGGCACACATCCATCACAAGGTCAAACATATATTTCTGACGCTCGATGGGGCAGTTGGCATCAATCGCATCAAATGCATCCTGCTGCAAAATCACGAAGTCCAACAACTCGCTCTTCCAGAACCTCTCGTGGTACTCCACAGGCACACCGTCGTCACCCAAAATGTTAATCTGCTCGGCAGCCTCCTTACCCCTCTGCACAAGGGTCTTACCCTCCATCACATTCTTTGCCCAGCCGGGCTCGATGTGCTCGTCGAGGTACTCCACGATTTCGGGATACTCGAGGTATTTGGAGTAGCTATCCAGCGGGTCAATTGCAGGGTAGCGTTTGGAGTCGGCCCTCTGCTGCGAGAGTGCATAGAAGCACCTTGCGGCCTTCTTGGTGGACTCCGTAACGGGCTCTTTGAGGTTACCACCCGCAGGCGACACCGTACCGAGGAAAGTTACCGAGCCGGTGGCACCACTGCGCAAGTGTACAAGGCCTGCCCTTGAATAGAAGTTGGAGATGATGGCCGAAAGGTCCATAGGGAATGCATCCTGACCGGGAAGCTCCTCCAAGCGGTTCGACATCTCACGCAGAGCCTGAGCCCAACGCGAAGTGGAGTCGGCCAGCAGCAGCACCTTCAGACCCATTGCACGGTAGTACTCCGCAATGGTCATACCCGTGTAGACCGAAGCCTCACGTGCTGCCACGGGCATATTGGAGGTGTTACAGATGATGGTGGTACGCTCCATAAGTTTGTGGCCCGTGCGGGGGTCGTCCAGGTGGGGGAACTCGGCGAAAATCTCCACCACCTCATTTGCACGCTCACCGCAAGCCACCATAATAATTACATCGGCCTCTGCCTGTTTTGAAATGGCGTGCTGCAACACGGTCTTACCTGCACCAAAGGGGCCGGGAATGAAGCCCGTACCGCCATCGGCCAGAGGGTTGAAGGTGTCGATAGCCCTCACACCCGTCTCCATAATGCGACTGGGGCGGGGTTTGGAGACATAGCCCTTGATGGCCTTCTTCACGGGCCATTTCTGCACCATTGTAACCTCGTGGTCCTCGCCCTTGGAGTCGGTCAGCACTGCCACAACGGTCTTCACGTTGTAGGAGCCTGCCTCGGTGAGCGACTTGATGGTGTAGGTGTCGGTCATCACAAAGGGGACCATAATCTTGTGGTCAATCCACAACTCCCTGACCTGACCAAGCCAATCACCTGCCGTAACCACATCACCCACCTTTGCCAGCGGAGTGTAGTCCCACAGTTTCTCATAGTCGATGGGGTCGGTTTGTGTACCCCTCTCAATGAAGAGGCTCTCCATCCTTTCGAGGTCGTTTTGGAGGCCATCGTAGTTGCGGGAGATGATACCCGGAGCCAGAGTGGCTTCCAGCATATGTGCCTCAAACTCCACCTCTGCACCAATGCGCAGACCTCGAGTGGAGTCGAACACCTGAACATAGGCATCCTTGCCTGTTACTTTGATTACCTCGGCCATCAGATTTACGCCCCCAACGGTGATGTGGCAGATTTCGTTCTGCGCCACAGGACCATCCACACGCACAATGACGATGTTAGAGATAATACCTTGTACTTTACCGGTAGTTTTCATTACTCTTTGTTTATTGTTTTATCTTTTTTTCTCTCTTTTTTCTTCTCTCTCAGTCTATTCCGCCTGCACTCACCGCACGCTCCTACCTCTCCTCGGCATAGCGTTTCTCGGCCTGTGCAATGCGCTCACCTGCGCTCAGCGATGCCACAAGTTTGCGGAACATCTCCTTGCCCCTGGCCGCATCAAGCGTAGCCCAGCGGTGTACAAGGCAGAGGTGCGACACATAGCACAGCAGCAGGTTGATGTTGAAGTAGTCAAAGGTGGCAATATCCTCGGCGATGGCCCAGCGTATCAGGTCGATGCGGTGTTCCTTCTCCAGCAGGTTATCCCCCTCCGAGAGGGCACCAATGAGGGTGTCGATGTAGCCAACCTCGCCTTTAAGGCCAAAGTCGGCAGCCGAAGAGCGGGAGAGTTGCGACACAATCTCGCCACCACCCACAAGGCGGTCGCCCACAGGCAGCCCCCTACGTCGAGCCGTCAGCGCAACCGATATGTTACGCAGGTTGCGGTCGGCCTCGCTCCACTCCCTCACAAAGCGGCACTTGCTCTTGGAGCAGTAGCGGTAGTAGGCCTCAAAGAGCGAGTTCTCAAACGGAGCCTCAACATTCACCCTTTGCAGGCGCACGTCATCGGCATCCAACTCGCCACGAGTGGCCTCGCCATAGAGAGCCACCACCTCGGCCAACTCCGCAGGGAGTGCCACGGGGCTCACCAACTGCTCCTCCAACTCCTCACGCGAGAAGTTGCCCAAGGCAGAGAAAGCCTCCCTGCCCGCACGGATGTTCACCAGGTTGCAAACATCGTGGTAGAGCAAAAAAGCACTCAGCGCTTTGCGGTCGGCAGCCGAGAGTTCGTGTGCAATCTCGTCTATAATATCCCTTGCGTCAAACCCCTTCAGGTCGCCATCAAGTTGGTAGTCCCTCAGGCTTGCCACAAGGCAATAGTAGTTTGTAGCCATAAGTTTCGTTTTGTAACAATAATGGGGTGCTTACACACTCTCCCCAAGTTTAGAAAAGCATCTTAACAACCTTCTCTTTGAGGTACTCGCCCAGCAGGGCAGCAAAATCCTCATCGGTGAAGCTGATGTAGTAGCCACCCTCCTTGGGTGCCACCTTGAAACCGCTCTTCACCTTGTCGGAGTAGCCAACCTCCACGCCCTCGGCGAGCAGAGCCTTCACTGCACCCTCGGCATCGGCCTCGAGTTTGGCCTTAAGATCGGCAGGCAGGGTTGCCTCCAACTCCACCCTCTCGCCATTCCAGCTGCGGGCAATACCGAGCAACATCTCCTTCACAAAGTCGGGCTCGATGGTTGCAGCGTGCACAGCGGGCTCCACTGCCTTTGCCACCACGAGGGAAGCAATCTGCTCCTTGAGTGCAGCCACGGCCTGGCGGGTGGCGAGAGCCACCTCGGTCTGGTTGTTCTTTTTGATTTCCTCGGCTTTCTGCTCGGCAGCCTTGATGGTTGCTGCGGCGGTTTTCTCGGCCTCAGCCACAATGGCAGCGGCCTTTTGCTCGGCCTCGGCTACCATACGCTCGGCATCCTCACGGCCTTTGGAGAGCCCCTCGGCATAGAGTTTCTCCGTCAGTTCTTGAAGTTTTTTGTTTTCCATTATTCTGTTTTTGTATGTTTATTTTATTTGTTTTTCATTCTACGCAGTAGCTCGCTGCTGTTACTGTTAGCCGTTAGCCATTAGCCGTTAGGCCTCTTGACTTTCGATTCTATTGGGTATCTTTTTTAGCACCCGAGGGGTTTTAGGGAGTTTAGGGAGTGTCCCCCCCTAAATAATTTTGAATTTTGAATTCTCAATTCTCAATTCTCAATTCTCAATTTTAACTCTATTGGTGCTCTGGGCGGAGCAGGTCGGTAACCACCTTGATGGGCGAGAAGGTTGAGATGGGTACCTCCACAAACAGGGTGTTCCACGAGGCCATCGCTCCATTCCACAAACCGGGCAACTCTTGCGCCAACAGGGTGCGGCCTGCCGACGACTTGCTCGAAATGAAGCCCGTGGCGGGGTCCACGAAGCGTTTGAAGTCAAATTTCTCGCCCTTGCGGTTCTTGGTACCACACACGATGTCCACGGGGTTGAAGTGGGTGGCCTCCGACATAAGGTGTTTCTGCTCGGGCGAAATCTGCGACGACTCGGCAATCTGCAACGACACCACGCCATCGGCACCCTCGGCCCAGAAGGGACCACCACCGGGCTCGCCCTCGTTGCGCACCATACCACACACCCTCAAAGGTCTGTTGAGCACGCCGAGCAGGGTAGCCTTCAGCTCGGCCCCTCCGGCACTCTTCACGCTCTCGGGCAACTTCACGCAGAGGTCGTTCTCCACAAAGCGCACAACCTCCTCCAGGTCGGCCACGCCCTCCTCCAGAGCAGCCACATAGTCGTAGACCTTGCGCTGGGTGGTAACGAGGATACCGGCCAAAATCTCTTTGTACTTAATCGTGTCGCCCTTGCGTGCATCGGGGGCAACGTTATCAATGGTCTTGATGAAGATGATGTCTGCATCAATATCGTTCAAATTCTCGATGAGTGCGCCGTGGCCTGCGGGCCTGAAGAGCAGTTTGCCATTCTCGCCACGGAAGGGGGTGCAGTCGGGATTTACGGCAATGGTGTCGGTACTGCTCTTCTGCACCGACATCGAGATGTTGTAGCGCACATCGTAGCGACTCTCATAGTGCTCCCTCACGCTCTCAAACAGCGCACGGAAGCCCTCCATATGCTCGGGCGACACGGTGAAGTGGATGTTCACCACCCCATCGCAAGCGGCATACATTGCGCCCTCCACCAAGTGCTCCTCAAAGGCCGTGCGGGCAGCACCGGTCGGGTAGCGGTGGAAGAGAACAAGTCCTTTGGGCTTGGCACCATACTCAAGGCCCTCGCCGATGATTGCCGAGATAACCTCGGTCAGCGAAGCCCCCTGCGGAACAATCTCCTTCAGAGCCTCCGCAAAGGCGAACTTTTCAAGATTGGCCCCCACTTTCTCAACCGTAGCGTTCATCTCACCCTCGTTCACATAGGCAAAGAGGTCTTTGAACATACGCGTTGCCGCACCACTTGCGGGTACAAACTTCTCCACTTTCATCTCGTTCGTTGCGGCCCTATACTCGGCACGCAACCTCTCGGCCTCGGCCTCGTCTATGGATTGGATACCGTTACCAACAGTGGCAGATGATTTGATGTTCAGATAGGGAAAACCTTTGCGAAAGTTCTCCACCTGCTGCTCCACTTCGCACAGCGAAAGTCCGTGAGCGGCGATTTGTTGAAGGTCTTGTTCTGTAAACATTTTGGTCAGTTTTTCAGGTGTGCACAAATATCCCACAAATATACCATTTTACTTTCGATTTCCAAGCCCACTTATCCCAATTTATTACTCATTAGAGTAATTTGTGTAAATATTTTTTCACAGATGGCACTTTTCGGCGAAAAATATTAACTTTGTGGTTTGATATGGTACGCAAACAACACAACGCAAGCCTGAAAGGGTACAATAGTTTCGGCATTGACACCACTGCCGACCTGCTGGTCGAGTGGGAGTCGGTGGCCGACTTGGTGGAATTTTTGCACGCCGAGGGCAAGGCGCTCCTCGGTGGGAAGTGGGACATTCTCGGCAGTGGGTGCAACACCCTCTTCACGGGGCCCTATCGTGGCACTCTGCTCCACTCGGTGGCCAAGGGTATCTCCATTGTGAGCGACACCCCCGAGGGTGTGTTAGTCCGTGCCGAGGCGGGCCACACGTGGGATGATGTGGTGGCGTGGAGTTGCGCACAGGGGCTGTGGGGCATCGAAAACCTCTCGGCCATACCGAGCAGTGTGGGCGCAAGTGCCGTGCAGAACATCGGTGCCTACGGAGTGGAGGCCAAAGATTGCATCGAGAGTGTGGAGGTACTCCACGTGGAGAGCCTCACAGTGGGGCTCATCAAGGGCTCCGATTGCGCCTTTGGCTATCGCGAGAGTATCTTCAAGAGTGTTCTCAAAGGCAAGGTCATAATCACCGCCGTGAACTACCTACTCTCCCGCACCCCCGCACCAAAACTTGGCTACGGAAGTCTGCAAGAGGAGGTGGCAAAACTCGGCGAGCTCACCCCACTGGCCATCCGTCGGGCCATAACGACCATACGCAACGGCAAGTTGCCCGACCCCGAGGTGGTGGGCAATGCGGGCAGTTTCTTCAAGAACCCCATCCTGCCCCGCACGCAGGTGGAGGCCCTTAAGGCGGAGTACCCCACAATGCCCGTCTACGAGGTGGAGGGCAGGCCCGAGTGTCTGAAAATTGCCACCGGTTGGATGATTGACTCGCTCGGTTGGAAGGGGCGCAGTTTGGGGCGTGCGGGCGTGCACGACAAGCAAGCCCTTGTGCTCGTGAACCTCGGAGGAGCCGAAGGAGCCGAGGTGGTGGCCCTTGCAGAGCGCATCTGCGCAGAGGTAAAGGATAAATTCGGGGTGGACATCAGTCCCGAAGTAAACATACTTTGAGAATACAAAATTCAAAATTCAAAATTATTTAGAGAAGGCAGAAAGGGCAGAAAGGGCAGAAAGGGCAGAAAGGGCAGAAAGGGACACTCCCTAAATTCCCTAACCTCCCTAAACCCCTCGGGCATTAACAAAGACACCCATAGAACTAAAAATTAAGAACATAAGCATTGAAAGTTGAAAATCTGACATACAAGTTTAGGGAGTATATCAAGGAACACCAACTCGCCACAGCCGACAATCGCATTCTGCTGACTGTCAGTGGTGGTGTGGACTCGATGGTAATGATGCACCTCTTTGTGGAGGCCGGCTACAAGGTGGGCGTGGCACACTGCAACTTCCAACTGCGTGGCACCGAAAGCGAAGAGGACGAGGTGCTCGTGGCCGAACAGGCCGCTGCACTCGGGGTTCCCTGCTACAATCGCCGTTTCGACACCAAAGGCGAGATGGCCGCAACGGGTGAGAGTGTGCAGATTGCTGCACGCAGGTTGCGCTATGGGTGGTTTGCCGAGTTGTGTACCGACGAGGGTTACGACACCATAGCCGTGGCACACCACGCTGACGACAGCATCGAAACATTTTTCATCAACCTCCTGCGTGGCACCGGACTCAAAGGGCTCACGGGCATAAGCCTCACCAACGGGCGCATCATACGCCCCCTGCTCTTTGCCACCCGACACGAAATCAACGACTACGCCAAAGCGCACAAGATACCCTTCCGTGAGGACTCCTCCAACCGTTCCACCAAGTACCTGCGCAACAAAATCAGGCTCGGCATTGTGCCCCGACTGAGAGAGATTGTGCCCTCGTTCACACAAACGATGGGTAGCAACATCGACCGTCTGACCGATGCACAGCACTTCATCAACCACGCCATTGGCAAGATTGAGGCCGAGGCGGTGGAGCACTTCGGTGGCGAGGACATCATCGACCCCGCAAAGATAGACCGAGGCTTTCCGCTCAACTTTGTAATCTACGAGTTGATGAGCCAAAACTACGGTTTCAAGGGCGATGTGGTGGATAGTCTGTGCGATGCACTGCGTGCAGGGGCCACCGGAAGGCGTTTCTACTCGCGCGATTGGGTGGCCTACATCGACCGTGGGCGCATTGTCATATCCCGCATTGGTGTGGATGACACTTGTGAGGTACCCTTCGACCTCGGCAAGTCAAAGGTCTACTGTGGCAACTCGGTGCTCTACATTGAGCGCACCAACATAGACAACATCGACTCGCTCTTCCAGCCCGACAACATAGCCCTGCTCGATGCCGACACCCTCACCGAGCCTCTCACACTGCGCAAGTGGAGGGAGGGCGACAGGTTTATGCCCCTCGGTATGAGTGGCGAGAAGAAGGTGAGCGACTACCTCATCAACGCCAAGGTGTCGATGGCCGAAAAGAGCCGTCAGTTTGTGCTGTGTGCCGGCGAGCAGATTGTCTGGCTCGTGGGACACCGCATTGACGAGAGGTACAAAATCACCTCCGCAACGGAGAATGTGGTCAGGATTGTCAAGGAGATAGTATAGAGAGAACACACGCAACGACTTCACATATGGCAAAGGCAGTACGTTTCAGAGATTCCTACGCACAGTATGAGCAACTTGTGGCCGACATCAAGGCGCACAAGTTTGCCCCCATCTACCTGCTTATGGGCGAGGAGGGCTATTTTGTGGACTCTCTGGTGGAGTTGCTGGAGAACAACCTGCTGGAGGAGCACGAAAGGGCCTTCAACCAGTTGGTGGTCTACGGCAAGGACACCGACGAGGGCACCATCATCAACTATGCCCGACAGATGCCTATGATGGGTGGCCGAATGGTTATCATCGTCAAAGACGCTGCCTCGCTCAAGAAGATTGACACCCTGTCGCTCTACACCGCCTCGCCCGCCCCAACCACCGTGTTGGTGGTGGCCTGCAAGGGTAAGAGTGTGGACAAGCGCACCACCTTCTACAAGCACTCACTTGCAAAGGGTGTGGTCTTTGAGTCGTCGAAGCCCTACGACAACGAACTCGCCCCTTGGCTCGCCGGCTACATCAAGCGCACCAAGGGTTGCACCATTGAGGAGAAAGCACTCAAGATGGTTACCGACCATATGGGTACCGACATTGCCAAAATCATCAACGAGTTTGACAAACTCCTCACACGACTGCCCGAGGGCACCAAGACCATCACTGCCGACCACATCGAGCAGAACATCGGCATCAGCAAGGAGTACAACAACTTTGAGCTCATTGAGGCCGTGGCACGCAAGCAGTTTGCCAAGGCCTTGCGCATAGCCGACTACTTTGGGCGCAATCAGAAAAGCAACCCGATGGTGGTTACCATCTCCACCCTCTTTGGGTACTTCCAAAAACTCTTCATCATCAACTACAAGGCTTGGCAGACAAGGGTAAAGGGCCTGCCCCCCGTGAGCGATGCAGAGTTGGCGGGTCTGCTGAAGGTGTCGCCCTTTATGCTGGGTGGCTACAAGCAGGCAGCAGCACTCTACCCCAACAAGAAGATTTTCGTCATTTTGGGCTACATCAGGGAGTATGATATGAAGAGTAAGGGCATTGGTGGTGGCGGAGCCGAGCCCGGCGAACTCCTCCGAGAGTTGCTGATGAAGATTATGATGTTATAAACCAGTTGATGGCTAACGGCTTATAGAAATATGATTTACTACAACGGAGAGCGCACCTCGTGGAACGAGGCAGGTTTGAGCCCCGAGACTCTTTTGGGGCGCAACTGGGTCTACACCACAATCAACACCTACGCCCACCAGCCTATGCACGTGGCACTCAAGTTGCACCACGCCCTCGGCTCCTTCCAAACTCTCTACGGAGTGAGGCCCGAGGTGACGGCCGAGGAGGTGGCCGGTCAGGTGCGTGGGCTGCTCTACTATGGCATCTACCCCGAGCACGGCAACACCCTCAATCTCTACCTCATTCCCAACCAGGAGGGCGGTTGCGACACGCTGCTAACCCACTTGGCCTCAACGCCCTACGACGGATACTCGCCCCTGAGTCTACGTCCACAGGCGGCCATCGCAAACTACGAAATTCCCTTTGAGAAACACCACACGGCCGTGTCGCTTACGGCGGCACGTTTTGCCGACGACTTTGCCATCCGCAGTGGTGCGGGCATTGGGCTGCGAGCCAATCGTGCCGGCACGCTCATATCCACGGGCGACAACCCTCTCTATGCCCTGCGTGGCAACACTCTGCTGACCACCGCCATAGGCAAGGGGGCACGTCCCTCGGCCGAGCGTGACTTGATGGCACGGGTGTGCGAAATGGCAGGAGTGCCCCTGGTGGAGGGAGAGTTAAGAGTGGATGAAATTGGTGATTACGAGGAGATTATGGCCTTCACGCCCGTTGGCATTCAGATGGTTGGGAGTGCGGGCGACAGGCTTCTGCACAGCATCACAGCCCACCGCTTGGAGCCACACCTGAGGGCCCTCACTCGGCAAGGAATTCTTCGGTAGCAGCCAGCACGTCGTCGAGGTCGAAGCCTCGGCTCATACCAAAGCGCACAAGTTTTGCCTTTAGGTCGTAAGCATCTTTATAGGAGGTCTTTGCGGCCTTTTTTCGTATCATTTCCGAGAGTCGCTCGCGGTTGTTGGTGGAGGGTGCAAACTCCGCCAGGGCCGCCTCCACAATGGCAGGCGCCACCGACTTGGCCCTCAACGAGGCTCTAATCTTGTGGGCACCCCACCCCGAAAAGCGCACCTTCTCCCTCACATAGGCCTCGGCATAGCGACGGTCGTCGATGAAGCGCTCCCTCACAAGGCGAGTGAGCACTCCCTGTGCATCGGCGTCCGAGAGTCCCCAGCGGCGCATCAGTCGCAGCGCATCGCCACTACACTTTTCGGCCCTGGCGCAGAGCCTCATCAGCGACGAGAGAGCCTGCTCGGGGGTCTTGGTGCGGGGCACCTTTGGGGCGTATGTCTTGGGTGTGTAGGCCATATAGAGAATGTGTTGGATTATACGAGTTTAGCGTGGTTTTCGGGCCGACACGATGCGAGGTTTGGAGAAGAAATCCTCAATCACCTCAACCTCCACAAAACCTCTACCCACAAGGCATTCGGCCACCTCGGAGGCATAGCGTTCGTGCACCTCAAAGTAGAGCGCACCACCCGCCACAAGTGCCACGCGGACCACATCGGCAATGCGCTCATAGAACACAATTGGGCTCTCGTCGGGCACAAACAAGGCCAGCGAAGGCTCATAACCGACCACATTGCGGGCCATCTGCGCACGTTCACTCTCGGGGATGTAGGGTGGGTTGGACACCACCACATCAAGGCTTTCGGGGGCAGGCTCGTAGGCGAAAATATCGGCCCTCACAAACTCCACCTCCGCATCATTGGCAGCGGCATTTGCGCTCGCCACAGCAAGTGCATCTTCCGACACATCCACAGCCGTAACCCTCGCTCCCTCAATCAGTTTGGCCAGCGACACAGCAATGGCACCACTACCCGTGCCAATGTCCATCAGGCGCACCCCACCGTTGGGGTGTTTCTCGGCCACGAGTCTGACGAGCTGTTCCGTCTCGGGCCTCGGCACCAGCACACCCTCTCGCACCGCAAAGCGCAGGTCGCAAAACTCCGTGTGGCCCACCACGTATTGCACCGGGCACCCCTCGGCAAGCCTTTGGCACACTTGCTCAAAGGCCTCCTCATCGAACCCCTCCACCTCGGCACTCGGCATAAGCGTCATACCAAAGCGGTCGAAGCCATACAGGTCGGCACAAATGCGCTCGGCCACCGCCACGGGTTCGGGGTGGTCGTAGAGGGGAGCAACGGTTGTCCACACTTTGTTGTATAGTTCTCTGCGAGTCATTGTCTATCAAATCATTACAACAGCCAAAGTGGTCAGCGAGATGATGGCCCACAGCACCACTCCCAACACAAGCGGCTTGGCACCCACCTTGCGTATGGCCCCAACGGAGAGTCCGCAACCGATGAGGAACAGCGTGAGGCAGAGGGCTTTGCGAGCCACCTTGACAACGCCTCCCGTGAGCCATTCGGGCAGGGGCAGATAGGTGTTGCACACCATAGCCACAATGAACATCAGAATGAACCACGGAATAGCCACACGCTTACCCTTGGAACGGAACACCAGCACCGACACCAGTGCCAAGGGGAATATCCACAGCGCACGTGTGAGCTTGATGGTTGTGGCCACCGCCAAAGCCTCCTCGCCATAGGCCGCACCTGCGCCCACCACCGAACTCGTGTCGTGGATGGCGATGGCTGCCCACGTGCCAAACTGTTGCTCGCTCAGTCCGAGTGCGTGGCCGATAGGCGGGAACACAAAGAGGGCCACTGCATTGAGGATGAATATGGTGGCCAACGCCAGCGAGGTATCGTTGTCGTCCGCATCAATAATCGGAGCCACGGCAGCAATGGCACTGCCGCCACAGATGGCCGTACCGGAGGATATGAGGTAGGCGTTCTTGGGGTTTACCTTCAGCACCCTGCCGAGCAGCACACCCAGCAACATCACTCCCACCACCGACACAATCGTGAAGAGCATACCCTCACGGCCTGCTGCCAACGAGGCGTGCAGGTTCATACCAAATCCAAGGCCCACCACCGAGGCTTGAAGGAGCACCTTCGACACCTTCTTGTTGTAGGTCCCATAGGGGGCTCCGATGGTGAGGGCCAGCACGATACCCATAAAAAGTGCCACCGCAGGCGATACCCAAAGGCTGCCTATGGCGCAGAGCCAATAGGTCATCGTGCGCAGCGTGTACATCATTCGCTCTTTGCTCGTTTTGTTGCTACTCATTGCATCTTATCATTTTCAGTTTCGCCCCAAAGGTAGGCAATTTTTCCATACAAAACGCCCCTTTGGCACTTGTTTTGTCCTCTTTGGAGCAAAAGTCGGGCGCAAAACAGAGGTTGCGTGGCGGCTATGTTTAACCAAATAAAACAAAATGTTATGAAAAAGATTTTACTTATGTGTGCTACGGCACTGATGGTTACCGTGGCTGCCTCCGCCCAGGGTTGGGCTTGGGGACCAAAGGTTGGTGCAACCTTCACCACCATCAACGGCGTGCCCGACCTCAAGTTGCGTGAGGGCATAACCGCAGGTCTTTTCTTCGAGAGTGTGGCCACCAATTGGTTCGTAATCGAGGGCGACCTGCTCTTCTCGATGCAGGGCTTCAAGGTGGACGACGAACTCGACACCAAGGTGCGACTCAACTACATCTCTATGCCCATCGTGGGTAAATACTACGTGATTGACGGCCTCAACCTCCAGATGGGTGCCTCGTTCGACTACCTCATCCACTCCGGCATCAAAACCAACGCCAAGACCGACATCAGCATTGACGGCGACTTCAACAAGTTCAACATCCAACTGATTGCCGGTATGGCCTACGACTTCGACTTCGGTATGGTCCTCGAGGGCAGGTATTGCTATGGCCTTACCCCCATCTCCACCCAGACCAACGACGTCTACTCGGGTATGTTGCAAATCACGGCAGGTTGGAGGTTCTAAAGTCCCCCCTGTTCTAATAAACAAAACAAGTCGGAACGGTGTGCGTTCCGACTTGTTTTTGTGTGTGAAGTTCACACCTACAACTTGGCCAAAAACCTCTCCACGTTCACCACAAAGCGCACGTGGGTGCTGCTGCCGATACTCCTACCGCCACAGCGGGCCTCCACACGATAGGTTATCTTGCGGCCCTCAACAGCCACCACAGTAGCCTCTGCCTCCACGGTGGCTCCAATGGGCGAGGGTGCCGTGTGGGTACAGTTCATCTCACCACCCACGGTGGTTTCGCCCTCATCCAAAAAGGGCTTCACAGCCTTCATTGCCGCATTCTCCATCAGGGCCACCATCGCCGGTGTGGCAAAAACATCAAGGTCGCCCGAACCAATCACACGTGCCACGTTGAGTTTGTCCACCACCGTGGTGCTAACGTGGGTCGTTCCTACTTCGATACTCTTCATTGCGTTCTCTCTTTCCTCAAAAAAGGGGTTTGGGTTACAAATATAATATATGTATATGTTGGGGTCAAATTTTTCGGGCTACTTTCTCATCAATCGCACGCCCAATTTGGTAATCTCGCTCACGAGTAACACGCCCAGCGACAGGCCTCCAACCCAGAGCCATTGTGTGCTCGAGAGGGACACCACGTGGAATGCCCCCTGCAAGGCGGGCAGCAACATCACTCCGAGCATAAGCACCAGCACGAAGGCTATGGCACCCCACAAGAATCCGTTGGCGAAGAGTCCTCGCACAGCGGCGTGCATACCCGAGCGTATGCTGAATATGAGTGTCATCTGCGAGAAAGCCACCGTGGCAAAAGTCATCGTCTGGGCAGCCTCCACCGAGGTGTGGGCTCCAATGTTGTAGGCCAGCAGCGAAGCCGTAGCCACCAGAGCACCCTGCAACAGCGTGCGCAGAGCAAACCCGCGGGTCATAATACCCTGCTTGGAGTTGATTGGCCCACGGCGCATAATATCCCTCTCGGCGGGGTCAAAACTGAGGGCCAAGGCCGGCAGGCTGTCGGTTACAAGGTTTATCCACAAGATGTGGATGGGCAGCAGCGGAGCCGAGTGGCCGACAATCACAGCCACAAACAGCACCATAATCTCGCCAAAGTTGGTGGAGAGCATAAACTGGATACTCTTCATCAGGTTGTCGTAGATGCGCCTACCCTCGCTCACTGCCGACACAATGGTGGCAAAGTTGTCGTCGGCCAGCACCACATCGGCTGCCTCCTTCGACACATCCGTACCGGTGATACCCATAGCCACGCCAATGTCGGCCAATTTGAGGGCCGGAGCATCGTTCACACCATCGCCCGTCATAGCCACAATGTTGCCCCTCTGCTGGTAAGCCTCCACGATGCGCACCTTGTGCTCGGGAGCCACGCGAGCAAAGACACTTGTGGTGGCAGCCGCAGCCCTCAAATCCTCACTACTCATACGCTCCACCTCGGCACCCGTGAGGGCACTGTCGCCCTCGGCATAGATGCCCAGCGAGCGACCTATGGCAGAGGCGGTGATGAGGTGGTCGCCCGTAATCATCACAGGCCTGATACCCGCAGCCTTACACTCCGCAACGGCAGCCTTGACCTCCTCCCTCGGCGGGTCAATCATTCCGACCATACCTACATAGGTGAGCCCACGCTCCACCTCGGTGGGAGTAATCTCCTGCGGCAGTTGCTCCACAACCTTGTGGGCCATAGCCAGCACTCGGAGTGCCTGCGAGGCCATCTGCACATTCTCCTGCGCAATGCGCCCTCGGTCGGCCTCGGTGAGTGGTCGGGCCACTCCACCCTCCTCGATGCTGTCGCAGCAAGCGAGCAGTTCGTCTACACCACCCTTGGTGCATATCTCAATGTGGTCCTCCTCGGTGCGGTGGAGGGTTGTCATCAGTTTTCGTTCCGAGTCAAATGGTATCTCGGCCACACGAGGTGTGCGCCCCTCCTCCTGCTCCTTGTCCACACCCACGGCAAAGCCCAAGTCCACAAGGGCTGTTTCGGTGGGGTCGCCAATGTTCTCCACCTCGCCACTCTCGCTACGGCTAACGGTGGTATCGTTGGCCAGCACAGCCACGTGCACCACCCTTCCTATGGCCTCACTCTCCTCGCTCGGCTCCATCAGGCGGCCATCGGCATAGACCTTCATCACCGTCATACGGTTTTGGGTGAGCGTACCGGTCTTGTCGGAGCAAATCACCGTGGTGCTACCCAGTGTCTCCACCGAGGGCAGGTTGCGCACAATGGCATTACGTCCCGCAAGGCGTTGCACACCCATAGCAAGCACAATGGTCGATACGGCAGGCAGTCCCTCGGGTATGGCCGCAGCAGCAAGGCTCACAGCCGTCATAAACATCTCCAGCAGGGGGTTGCCATAGAGCAGTCCCACCACAAAAATCACAGCGCAGATGGCCAGCGCAGCCACCGCCAAGGTCTTACCCAACTTGTCAAGCCTCTCCTGCATCGGAGTCTTCATCTCGGGCACCGACTGTATCATCGCAGCAATCTTGCCCACCTCGGAGCGAACACCCGTGGCAACAACCACACCTCGGCCGTGGCCGTAGGTTACGCTACACGACCCAAAGGCCATATTCACCCTGTCGCCAATGGGGGCCTCCTCGGCCAGCGGCAGGGTGTGTTTCTCCACCGGCAGCGACTCGCCCGTGAGGGCAGCCTCCTGCACTTTGAGGTTGGTAGCCTCCACAAGTCGCAAGTCGGCCGGCACACTGTCGCCCGTCTCAATGACCACAACATCGCCCACAACCAACTCCCGCGAAGGCACCACAACCACCTCGCCATCTCGCAGCACCTTGCACTGCGGTGCCGACATTCGCTCCAGCGCATCGAGGCTCTTCTCGGCCTTGGCCTCCTGAAAAACTCCGATGATGGCGTTGATAACCACAATAATCATAATGATGATGGCATCCACAAAGCCCTCGCCACCAATGTAGCCCACAACGCCCGAAATCACGGCCGCCGCAATCAGCACCAATATCATAAAACTCTTGAACTGACTCACAAACTTGGTCAGCAGAGAGGTGTGTTTCTTCTTCTCAAACTCGTTGGCTCCACCCTCGGCAAGGCGGCGTGCAGCCTCGGCAGAGGTCAGGCCGTTTTGGAGGTCGGCCCCCACCCTTGTGGCACTCTCCTCGGCGGAGAGGCGGTAGAATTCTTCTTGTATCATCTCAATATTTTTGGTTTGTAGTGCAAAGCTACTCTTTTACTCAAGATAAATCATTACATTTGTAGCACAAAAAATGTTGAAAAAGTCGGTACATCCAAAACCATCACCCAATGAAAGAGCACAAAATCAGTTCCACAAGCAAGGGTACATTGTCGAAAAAGTCGGAAACAACCATTCCGTCGTCGTACCTATATAAATATATAGACGCCCCCAACCACATACTCTTCGACGGCATTGTGGTCATACTAACCACCTGCGGGTCGCTCCAAATCGTCATCGGAGGTCGCTCCTATGCTGCCACACGTGGCACCATTCTGCTCATTGCGCCCAACACGTTGTGCAAGGTCGTTGCCCTCTCGGATGATTTCAAAGCGAGGGTGGTACCCATATCGTTACAGCAAATACTCGATATGCCCACCCCCATCGACACCGACATCATCACCACCGCACGCCGCACCCCACGAATGGAGTTGCCAAGCGGTACCGACATCGGCTCCGTGGAGCAGTTCTTCGACCTCGTGGACGGGTGCGACCAGATGAAGGAACACACCTTCCATCACGAGATGCACCAAGCATTCCTCTACGCCCTCATACTCGAAGTTGCCCACCTGCAACACATCACACAGGGCGAGGGCACAAATGAGGCCAAAGTGAGGCCCGAAAGGCTCTCGGACGACTTTTTCCTCCTGCTGGCCGAGCACTACAAGCGTGAACGCTCGGTGGCGTTCTATGCCGAGCAGATGCACCTCACACCCAAGTATCTATCCTCGCAAATCAAACAAATCACGGGCAAAAGTATCCTCGAATGGATAAACGAAACGGTCGTTACGGAGATTAAGGTTATGCTCAAAACCACATCGCTCACCGTGTGGGAAATATCCGAAGCCCTCAACTTCTCCAACTCCTCGGCCTTTGTGCAATACTTCAAGCACCACACCGGCACCACCCCACTGAAGTTCAGAAGAGGCTAACGGGAGGGGAAATTCAAAATTGACAAAACGTTGTTTTGTCTAAAATGCTCCCGCTCGGCACAGGCGTTGCCTGTTTTGTGTAGATGTTGGGGTTGCACTCTTTCGAGCCTTTGGATGCCAACAGGCACCCTCTGCTCTCGCTTACTCGCATTTGCCAAAATTCAAAATTTTTGACTTTGCTCTACAAAGGGAGCGATAGGAGTGATAGGGGCGATAACAACACGCTAGCAGAGTTGGCGGGGTGAAAAAATTTCCACTGTCTTGTGTAATAAACTGGTCGGGGCGGAGTCTTATGGGCAGAGAGATCAACAAGCAAGCGCAACAATGACCGACAGCCAAATCATCGCACACATACTGGAGCAGGGAGAGGTGCAACTCTTTTCGCTCATTGTCGGTCGCTACTCCGCCGAGGTCTTTCGGGCCGCTATGGCCACCGCACACAACACCTCCATAGCCGAAGAGGCCACACAGCAGGCCTTCATCAAAGCCTACGAAAACCTACACAGGTGGCGAGGTGGGTTAAGCATTGCCCCCTATCTGAAGATGATTGCCCACAACACCGCACTCACCCTCTTGGAGAAGGCTGCCCGTGGGCGCACCACACCCCTCAACGACTGCTCCATCGGAGCCGAAGAGGAGTACGATTGGCACAAAGAAGAACTCCTCACACGACTCTCCGAAGCCATAAAACAGCTACCTTCGGAGGAACAACAAATCGTGGAACTCTTCTACTGGGAAAAACTGCGCACTGCCGACATCGCCCACCGCACAGGGCTCTCCGAAAGCAACGTGCTGGTGCGCCTACACCGAATACGTCAGAAACTAAAAACAATGATACATTATGAGGGAGAAGATTGACGACAAACAGTTTGACCTGCTCATTGGCCAGGCCATCGCCCGAGAGAAGCAGGTGCAGCAGATGAACGCCCGCATCGTGCAGGCCGTAAGGCGCAACGAGCGTAGGCGCACGGCCCGTATGTGGCTCCGAGTGGTTGCATTTGCCCTCTTTGTACCAATCTCGGCGCTCGCTTTTGCAGGGTGCGCACAACTCGTGGTGCACCTGCTCGGCGAAGTATTCGGGATGGTGGTTGCCGCACCCATAATCATCACAGGCATCCTAACGGAAATTTCGCTCGTGGCAGATTTTTCGCCCGAAAAGGTGTAATAATCAACCTCTTAGAAAGTCTTATAATCGGAACACGTGTTTAATGTTTAACCTATAAAAAAGAGTAAAAAGTATGGAAGATTTGGTTGGATTATTTGCCATTGTACTAACACTTATGATTCCCATTGTGGCCATTGTGTTCAGTATGATAAAGAAAGTTTCAAAGAGCAAACTCGACAACGAGTTGCGCTTGGAGATTGTCCGCAGTGGCAACACCTCTCCGGAGGTAGTGAAGGAACTGCTGAAAACCCCCGAAAAGAAGGCAAGCGACAACAAGATCGTGGCCCTGCGCTGGGGATGCGCCCTGGCAGGTCTGGGCTTGGCCGCCCTCGTATGCCACCTCACCGGACTCGGCTTTGGCAGTGCCTACACCTATGCCTACCTCATCTTGGGTTGTGGCGTGGGCCTCATCGGGGCCGTCATTGTGGAGATGGTGTTGGGCAAAAAGAACGAAAAATTGCCAGACGTCAAGCCATAGGCATCAGACCTTAGACAGTACGGTTAAAGTTTTACATAAGCACCCACGGGCGGACATTCGTGAGAATCTCCGCCCGTGGGGTTGGTTTATGTTGCCGATGTTCGGTGGGCGAGAAAAATCTTTTCTTGGAGTGAAAATTCCACAAAACAGCAAACCTTTTGTGCCACAAATCTTTACCCATTTTGTCCGAGTTGCCAACGAAAAAAAATGAAAAAAAATTGCATTTTTTTGGTCGGATAATTTGGAGAAAAGATTTTTTGCACTACCTTTGCATCGCAAAACCGAAAGGTAGAGCAGTTCTTACGGACTTTGGGAGTTTAGCTCAGCTGGTTTAGAGCATCTGCCTTACAAGCAGAGGGTCGGCGGTTCGAATCCGTCAACTCCCACAAGAGCAACAAAGTTGCAAAACGAGCCACTCAAAAGGGTGGCTTTTGTTGTACAAAGGGGCCTGTGAGTTTACTCACATAGGCCCCTTTGGTGCAACAAAAAGTAGCCGTGCGCAGTACGGCTCGTTTTGCAACTTTACTGCCTTGGGGAGCCAACGGATCACAAACGAAGCGCAGCGAAGTGCAGTAATCCGGCCTGTGAGTTCACTCACATAGGCCCCTTTGGTGCAACAAAAAGTAGTCGTGCGCAGTACGGCTCGTTTTGCAACTTTACTGCCTTGGGGAGCCAACGGATCACAAACGAAGCGCAGCGAAGTGCAGTAATCCGAGGAGAAGGGCAGAAAGAGCAGAAAGGGA
>JAFVSY010000119.1 GCA_017503465.1 Tidjanibacter sp.
CGAGTAAGCGAGCGCATAGGCTGCTTGCTGGCATCCAAAGGCTCGAAAGAGTACAAACCCAACATCTACACAAAACAGGCAACGCCTGTGCCGAGCGGGAGCATTTTAGACAAAACTTTGTTTTGTCAATTTTGAATTTTGAATTCTCTTTTGGTATCTTTGCCAAATGTTTGAACGATAAGAGCGATGGAGAAAGTGGAGTTTTGGAGCAATTTTGTGGCTGAGGGCTATCTGTGGCAGAGTCTTGTGGGGCTCGGTCTATTGCTTGTGGCCTTTGCCGTGCAGCTCTATTTCATTGTGGGCCGACTTGGGCGCATAGCCTCCTATCGCAACCCCGCACCCTCGCCCGAGGCCGAGCAGGTGGGCATCAGCGTAATCGTTCCACTCTTTGAGGCCGACTTCCGTTTTCTCGATGAGTCGCTCCCCGTGCTCCTCGCGCAGAGGCACAAGCCCTATGAGGTGGTGCTCGTGAACGTAACCGGTAACGAGGACTTCACCGAGCAAATCAAGCTCCTGAAAATAACCAACCCACGACTCTCTTCCACCATAATGAGGGCCGATCCACTCTTCCCCATATCCACCAAAATGGCTCTCAATGTGGGCATCAAGGCTGCCCATTACGACCACCTCGTCTTCACCCTCCCCACCTGCACTCCGCGCTCGGAGCGTTGGGCCGAGGTGATGGCACGTGGGTTTGTGGGCCACGATGTGGTCTTGGGTTACACCTCTCTGCAACCCTTCAAGGGGGTGTGGAATCGCTCGGTGAGGGTGGCAAACTTGTGCCTTTCGGCGGGATGGATAGCCGACGCTGTGGCAGGGGCTCCTTGGCGTGGTGAGCTCTCCAACTTGGGTTTCACCAAGAGTGTCTACTATGGCGCACGAGGCTTCAATCACCTCAATCTCAATATGGGCGAGGATGACCTCTTTGTGTCGAAGATTGCCACGCGCGACAACACCGCGCTTGTGCTCGGTGGGCCCGCCACGATGACAAGGCGAGTGTGGGGTGGCTATGGCTGGTGGAAGGAGCAGAGGCTTGCCCACGCACCGCTCCGTCGTCACTACTCGGCACGCATCAAGTGGCTCCGAGGGGTGGAACTCTGGAGCAGGGCTCTGTTTGTACTCTCGGTGGTGGGTGTGGCACTCTTGTTGCCACCCGTGGCAGGGTATGTGGCCCTCGGTATGTGGGTGTTTAGAGAGGTGGCCGCGATGTTGGTAACTCTCCGCACCGCCCGCAGGCTCTCCGAAAGGTGTTCGTTGGCGGTCTATCCCCTCTACGACCTTGTGGCTCCCGCCATTGAGTTGGCACTCTATGTGAAACGAATTTTTGCTCCGAAGCACACGTGGAAATCGAAAAATACATAATACTCTCCGATGCACAGCTTGTAACCTTTGCGCTCGATGGCGACTCGGTGGCTTTTGAAACACTCTTTAAGCGTTACCGCGATGGCATCTACAACATCTGCCTTCAGCGCACGGGGGGTAATGTGGATGACGCTTTGGACCTTATGCAGGAGACCTTTGTGAAGGTCTATGTCAATTTGGCCAAGTATGACTCACGGTTTACCTTCGGGCAGTGGATATACACCATAGCGCGCAACAACTTTATCGACTATGTGCGCCGCCGTAGGGACGACCTCTCGCTCGACTCGCTGCCCCGCAGTTCCTCGCCCCTGTCGCCTGTGGATGGCGACCAGACCCCAGAGGAGCGCATTATCAGTGAGCAGCACTCGGTGCAGATGGAGGGTTGTATGGCAGCCCTGCCGGAGAAGTACCGTCAGATGGTGGAGATGCGCTTTGTGAGGGAACTCTCCTACGAGGAGATAGCCTCACAGTTGGGGCTCCCGCTGGGCACCGTCAAGACACAAATACACCGTGCCCGCGAAAGACTTTGCAAACTCATAGGAGAGAGTTAATGGAATTCAAAATTCAAAATTCAAAATTCAGAATTAAGGGCTTTAAGGGCTTTAAGGGCTTTAAGGACTGAATAAATAGAACTGAACAAGAATGAGCGAAAATAGACCCAAACAAGCGGCTACGGGCCGTAGTAGTAGGAGCACCAAGAGTGGTGCAAGGGCCACACGCAACATCACCTCCGCACGCAAGCCAAAGGCCGAGCAGAGTGTGGCACGTGCGTTGGGGCGCAATGTGGTGGTGGCCGTGAGCCTGCTGGTGATTGTGCTCTTTGTGGCCAACATTCTGCTGGCAATCATCACACGACACGGTAGCAACAAAGATGTGCCCAACTTCGTTGGTAGCAACCTCGAGCAGGCCGAAGGGTTGGCTCGCAAGGGTAGGCTCCAAATCATCGTGAACGACTCGCTCTACGTGCCGATGTATGCCGGTGGGGTAATCCTTGAGCAGAGGCCCTCGGCTGGCAAGGACAAGGTTAAGAGCGGCCGCAAAATCTACGTTACCATCAATGCCTCCAAGCAGAAATCAGTGGAGGTGCCCTACGTTGCGGGCTACTCGCTCCGTCAGGCAAAGAGTAATCTGCTTGCCGCAGGACTCGAGATTGACCAATTGGAGTATGTGAGCGACCTGGCCAACAACTACGTGCTCGACCAAAAGTTCCGTGGCGAGGTGATGAAGGCCGATTCGGCGGTGTTGGCACCCATAGGCTCCAAAATCACCCTCGTGGTGGGGCGCAGCGACAACCACACCGAGCCCGTGCCTGACCTCACAGGTATGACTCTTCGCGAGGCCAAAAATATGCTCTGGGACCACGGTTTCAACCTCGGTGAGGTGGAGTTTGAGGGCGCACTCGATATGGCCGCACAGAACGCCGCAAGGGTACACAAGCAGCACCCACTACCCGAAACCGAAGGACGTATGGGACGCAGTGTGTCGCTCTGGCTCAAGGAGATAGAACAATAGTAGGGTAGGATGAAATCACACGCTTTCGACAACTACACACCCCCACCACGCGACCCCGACAGCGACGAGGCCGAGGAGCTCTATGAGCACTTCGCACTTACCGTGGACAAGGGGCAGTCGCTGATGCGCATAGACCGCTATCTGGCCACCCATATGGAGGCCTGCTCGCGTAGTCGCATCCAAGCCGCCGCCGATTGTGGCAACATTCTCGTGGATGGCAAGCCCGTCAAGTCGAGCTACAAGGTCAAGCCCCTCGAGCGCATCTCCATCGTTATGCCCTATCCCAAGCGTGATACAACACTCGTTCCGCAGGACATTCCCATAGAAATCGTACACGAAGACGAGCACCTCCTGTTGGTGAACAAGAGGGCCGGTATGGTCGTACACCCCGGCCACGGCAATTGGGACGGCACACTTGTGAATGCACTCGCCTACCATCTGCAAGGTACCGAACTCTTCAAGGAGGGCTCCGGCGACATCCGTGCGGGACTTGTGCACCGCATCGACAAGAACACCTCCGGACTCCTCGTGGTGGCCAAAACCGAGTATGCACACGCCTTCCTCGCGCACCAATTCTTTGAGCACACCATCACTCGCCGCTACCTGGCCCTTGTGTGGGGTAACTTTGAGGAGGACGAGGGCACCGTTGTGGCCCACGTGGGGCGCAGCAAGAGCGACCCGATGAATATGGCCGCCTATCCCAATGGCGACTATGGCAAGCACGCCGTAACCCACTACAAGGTCCTCCGCCGCTATGGCTACGTAACCCTCATTGAGTGCCGACTCGAAACAGGCCGCACACACCAAATTCGTGTGCATATGCAACACATCGGCCACCCCCTCTTTAACGACGAACGTTATGGGGGCGACCGCATCCTGAAAGGTACCACCTTTAGTAAATATAAGCAGTTTGTGGAGAACTGCTTTGAGCTGATGCCCCGCCACGCACTGCACGCGCGCTGCTTGGGCTTCGTTCACCCCGCCACCAAGCAGGAGGTCTACTTCGACTCTGAACTGCCCGCCGACTTCCGTGCGGTGCTCGACAAGTGGGATTCCTACACTTCCGCCAATACACTCGAAGAGTAGCGGCCCGACCGGCTGTCGTTCCTGGGCGGCGAGGGTGGCGAGGAGTGGAGTGTAGTTTAGGGAGTTTAGGGAATGTAGGGAGTTTAGGGATGATGTTTTTCCTTAAGCTCTTTAAGCTCTTTTAAGTTCCCTAAATTTCCTAAGTTCCCTAAATTCTTTAAGGCCCTTACCTCTCTAACCTCCCTTTCCTGCTCTTCTTGCCTTTTCTGCCCTTCCTGCTCTCGGGTATCTTTTTTAATACCCGAAATAAAATGCGCCGCAGGCACCACAATTTTCCATTGTCAATTTTCAATTTTCCATTTTCAATTCCAAAACAGACGCC
>JAFVSY010000120.1 GCA_017503465.1 Tidjanibacter sp.
ACGCAAAGGTATAATATTTTTTCAACTGTACAAAATTATTACGGCCATAATGTAAATTCAGTCAAATCATTGCGGTCGAAATAGAAGAATCGTCCACTCTGTGTTCCCACAAGCAGGTTGGGTTTGCTGCCCTGCGGTATGCCCAAGCGGCACACCGTTGGAGCGTTGGAGTGGGTGCCGATGTTCATATCCTCGCCCCTAAACTGGAACATCCTCGGGTAGGCAAACTGCATCGCCTCGTTGGTCCCCACGTTGCGGAACACCAACACGTCCAAGGCCTCCCTTGTGCGCTCCCAATGGGTCCACGGCAGACCATAGGTGGGGGAGGGGAAGCTCGCCTGCTTGGTGGTGCCCACGAGTAGGTCAAGCACACCATCGCCATCCCAGTCGGCAATCTCCAACTTGTGGCGTCCGCGCTCACTCAACGTGGGTGCAGTGCCGTTGGCACGGTAGCCCGTGATTTGGTTGCCATCGCTCAGCAGCAGTAGGCCCATATCGAGCACCGCGGTGGAGGAGGCATAGCGGTAGAGGTGCAGAGCCTCCGTGTCGTCCATCGTAACGATGTAGGTGTGGCCACCCGCACTGAACACCGCAGGCCTCACTCGCCACGCTCCATAGAGCTCCATTCCGTCTAACTTGAGGCTCTGGCGGGGACCCAAGCGGGGAGAGGTGGGTGTGCCCTCGCCAAGCATAACCTCAAAAATGCCCTCGTTGTAGGAGTAGACCACATCCAAAAGGCCATCGGAGTTCCAGTCCACAACCGTGGGACACAGGTAGCCCCAGCCCGACTCCTGCGGGCCCTGCAACTCGTAGTAGCCCGCACGGATGCAGATGGGCTTGCCTCCGCGGCATATATACTCGCCCTCGCCAAAGGCAGGCGACTCGTTGGTGCAGTAGTTCTTGAAGAAGAGCAGGTAGCCACCGCCGTTGCCCGACACAATGTCAAGCACCCCATCGCCATCCCAATCAACCACGTTGGGCACCGAAAGGTTACCACCATAGAGTTCGCCCTCGCGGGCCATCACTTGGCGGCCGTGGTGGAGGGTGGGAATGCCGTTGGCGTTGGTGTGGCCGGCAAAGGAGTAGTGGTACATCACCGCCTCGCCCGACACCACAAGGTCATCGGTGGCGTTGTCGGCGTCCAAGGCCACCGAGCGCATCTTATTGACCGTTACCTTGTTGGTTACCGGCTCGCCATCGGGACCATAGATGTAGTCAATCTTGTCGGGAGCCGATGCGGGCATAAACTTGAGGTTGCCAAAGTAGGTCGAAAGCACATAGCCATCCACACCCTTTGCGGCATTGCGCAAGCGGCTGATGCCCGCAGGAAAGGCCATAACATCAATGGGGCCAACGCGCTTCGGGCCCGACACCAACTTCCACGTGGAGAGGTTGATGGTGGCCGTGTAGACTGTGCCGTAGGGGATGGTGCCGAGGTACTTACCTGCACTGTCGTACCAAGCGTCAAGTTTATCCTCCGTGACGGGCTCCTTGCCCTCGATGGTGTTGCACAGCAGCACAATCTCCGCTGTGCCATCGCCATTGGGAACAATGTCCGAAGAGGCCACCGTGTAGCCCGTGGAGAGTTCCACCGAGCCGAGCCAAGAGGTGCCAAACGAGTTGGTGGCCGCATCGTACTTGCAGTAGTTGGCCCTCGTGGCGGTGATTGCAACAGCCCACACCTCGCCGCCGTGTTCAAACACCCTCACAGCAGTAAATCCCTTGGCCCACGGGTAGCTCCCTATGGGGCGGGGAGTGCCGTAGACAAGGCGACCATCGGCAGTGGTGGACTCATAGGGGCAGTAGTAGACACCCTCGCTCTCGTAGTCGAGCGAGGAGACACACTGCACAAACAGGTCGGCGTGGCGAGAGGAAGAGATGTGCGCCGAGCCGTAGACCACCAGCGAGGAGGTCTGACTGAAGGTAAACGGAGCAAGCCCAAGGGCTGCCGAAGCCTTCAGAGGGGTGCCACTCAGCGGCGAAATGGAGGGCGCAACAACCGCCTCCGACATATCCACACGCAGAGCACTCACCTTGCCCGATGCGAAACTCAACTCATCTCCATTGTCAAGCGAACTGATGCGGGTGTGGTAGCCGCCACGGGTGGTAACCACCGACACGTCCAACCACTCCACACGCTCACACGGAGCCGCAGCAAACCACACGTTGTCAACACTTTCTACCGCCGACAGCATAAGTTTACTTGCCCCGCCCGTTACCTTCGTGGTGCCCTCCAAGCGGTTGTGGCTGAAGGTGCCCCACAGCGGCTCGGAAGCCACCACAGCAATGGACTTTACCCTCTCCTGTGGCCCCAAATTGAGCCCCGAGAGGGAGAGTTTGACATAGGCGGTCCAATGGGACAGAGCCACGTCTGCACTCTTCGGAAGCGTGGTGTGGCTCTCCGAGAGTCCATAGCGCACCACAGCGTGTGCATCGGGCCCCGTGGCGGTTGGGGTTTGGGTGGTCGGCAGAGCGATTTGGAGCACTCCTGTGGCACTCTCCACAGCCGTAATGCCCGCCTCCGGGCTGTGCGGCACATAGACCTCAAAGGTGTAGGTGGAGGCTTGGGTATCGCTTAGGCTAATGGGAGCCGTGGCGGTGCCATCTTTCTCATCAACAGCCACCTCGACCACGCTCCTCTCCGTGCCGTTGGTTACGACCAAGGCCTTCTCGCCACCCCTCCACGGAAACACCACACTTCCCTCGGCTACACCCTTGTCGTGCAGACACAGCGTGAGCGCATTGTCGGGAGTGGGAGGCTCCGGAGTGGGGTCGTCAATAGGTTTACACCCCACACAAGCGGCACTCAAGGCCACACACAGCAGGGTTGCCCTCAATGTGTGCCACAACTCTCTATGGGTAGATTTTCTCATTGCTGAAAGTAGTTGAGCATTGTAATATCCTTGCGGTCAAAGAAGTAGAAGTTGCCCGATTGGTTGCCCACAATCAAGTTGGGCAGCCCACTCTCCGAGCCAAAGTAGCACACGCTGGGTGCGTTGGAGTGGGTGCCGATGTTCACATCCTCGCCCTTGAACTGCAACAGCTTGGGCAGTGCAAAGAAGAGTTTTGAGTCGGTGCCGACATTCTCAAAGTAGAGCACATTGAGGGCCTTCTTGGTCTGCTGCCAGTAGCTCCACGGCAGACCATTGTCCACAAAGGGCATACTTGCCTGCTTGGTGGTGCCCACCAAGAGGTCGAGGTCGCCATCGCCATCCCAATCGGCAAAGTGGAGTTTTTCGCGGCCACGCTCGCTGAAGGTGGGTGCGGTACCGTTGGCACGGTAGCCGGTGATGGACATTCCGTTGTAGAGTGTGAGCAAGCCCACATCGGCCACCACAGCGTCTGAACTGCGGCGGTAGATGTGCAGAGCCTCCCTCTCGTCCATAATGGCCATATAGGCATCGGCTCCGATGCGGCACACTGCGGGTCTTACACGCCACGCACCATAGAGCTCCATACCATCGCACATAATGATGCGTGGGGCATCGAGCTTGGGCTGGGTGGGGGTGCCGTAGTTCATAATGCAGAGGAACTTACCCTCGTTGTAGCCACAAATAATATCAAGCGTGCCATTGCCGTCCCAATCAATCACAGCAGGGCAGGTGTAGCCCCAACCCGACTCCTGCGGGCCCTGCAACTCGTAGTAGCCCGCACGGATGCAGAGTGGCTTTCCGTTGTGGCACAAGGGCTCACCGCCACCAAAGGCGGGCGAAGCGGTGGTGCCATAGTTCTTGAAGAAGAGCAACCAACCACCGGCGTTGCCACAAATGATGTCGTCCGCACCGTCGGCATCCCAATCGACCACGGTGGGCACCGAGAGGTTGCCACCATAGAGCACTCCACCCTTCATACAGATGATTTGTGCATCCTTGTAGGTGGGTGCACCCATCTTGTCGGCCTTGGCAAGGCGGAAGATGTAGTGGCTACCCTCGCCGGAGGCAATCAGGTCGCCCCCACCTCCATAGGCACGAAGTCTGCCGAGGGTGTGGGACATTTTGGCCACATCTGCGCTCTCGTTTGCGAGGTAGGTTACTGCTGTGGGGTTGCTGCGGGGCACATATTTCATCGCTCCCACCTTGTTGCCCACAACATAGCCGTCCAACGCTCCATCGGGGGTGCGCACGCAGGCCACTGCCGAGGGCATAACCATAATGTTCTCTTCGCCCACCTGCACGAAGGGCTCCTCCACGCTACCACTCCGAAGGTCCACCACGCCACGGAAGAGCGTGCCGGCCGAGAGTTGGCCCATATAGAGGCCACCACTATTGTAGATTGCATCGGACTTGTCCTCACTCTTGGGGATTATCTCCTGTCGGCTACTGCACAGCAACACCACCTCGGCAGTGTGGCCTTTGCTGTCCACCACCACATCCCAAGCCACGATGGGCCATTCGGAGCCGCGGTCGTAGGAGATGCTTGTGGTGTAGTCGGCCGAAAAACTCCTCTTGGCGTGGTCGTAGTCGGCATACTTGATTTTGCCACCCGACACGGTGAAGGCCCCAACCTTGGTGCCGACATTGCAAATCTTCACTGCGCCGAACTTTTCGGCCCACGGAGTTTGACTAATCTTTTCGGGGGCTGCATAGATGGGTGTTCCATCGGGGCCAAACTCCTCAAAGGCGCACCAATAGAGCCCCTTGTGCTTGCCGTCAATGGAGGAGGCCGTAACGAAGAGGTCGCACACCTCCGAGTTGGACACATAGGCGGCACCCATCATATTCGACACATTGGAGAGTTCAAATCGCAGAGGGGCCACTCCCTCGCTTTGGGTAGCCTTCAGGGGCGAGCCACTCACAAGGAGCGAGGAGAATAGAAGTATTTGTGAAAACAGTGTCATATCTTTTTCTTTCTGATATAGAATAGGTTAGTACCACAATGAAACATCCTTGAGGTCCTCGCGCTCAAAGAATACGAAGCGACCACACTCCACACCCACCAGCAGGTTTACACCGCCTGTGGTGTCGCCAAAGGGGCAGGTGGTAACGGTAGTTTCGTGGCCGCCAACGTAGTAGGGCACGCCACGGAAGGTGAATTGCCTGGGATAGTCGAAGACCATCTGCTCGTTGGAGCCCACATTCTCCAACCAAATGGCCTGCAAGCCACGTCCACGGCTGCCGGGCAGACCGAGTTCGGGCGAGGGGAAGCTGCCCTGACGGGCGCAACCAATCAGCAGGTCCACATCGCCATCGCCGTCCCAATCGGCCAGTTCGAGTTTCTTGCGGCCGTTCATACCATAGTGTCGCTCGCCAAAGTTGGTGCTGTGGCCCGTGATAATCTTACCATCCTTCAGGCGCACAAGCCCACGGTCGATGACGTTGTTGCCCACCGATTTTTCGTACAGATGGAGAGCCTCGTTCTCATCGGCAATGAGCATCATCACTTTGCCTCCCACGCGCACCAAACCCGGGCGACAACGCCACACACCGGCCAACTCCACACCGTCAATCATTATGGTCTCAGGCTCGGTGAGTAGGGGCTCCTGCGGTGTACCCACGTTACGCACCACCTTGTATATCACATCGTTGTAGGAATAAACTATGTCCTGCGTACCATTGCCATCCCAATCGAACACCGTGGGACCCATATAGCCCCAAGCACTCTCCTCGGGGCCTTGACTCTCGTAGTAGCCCGCACGCTCGGCAAGAATGCGCCCACCGGCCTTGATGTACTCGCCCAAACCAAATGCGGGCAGGGAGTTGGTGCCGTAGTTCTTGAAGAACATAATGTGGCCCGCAGAGTTGCCCGCAACAATATCCACCACACCATCGCCATCCCAATCGGCCACCGATTGGCTCACCAGACTACCTGCGTGGATATCATTCTGAACGTGCAACACCATCTTGGGCTCCTTGTAGATGGGGGCACCGGAGGGGGTAAACTTGCCCGAGAACTGATAGTAGGTCATACCGCCCTCGCCAGAGGTGAAAAAGTCGGCACTTGCGCCCGCCTTGAGCGAGAGCACGTCGGCAATGAGGCAGTGGTTGGTGATGACCTCACCTGACTCGTTGCGGATGTAGTCCATCGCCGAGGGGTTGGTGAAGGGGATGTATTTGAGTGCTCCATTCTTGTTGCCAATCACACAGCCACTCAAAGCCCCATCGGGCGATTGCACGGCCGTGATGGCACGAGGGGTAAGGATGGCTTTGGGCGGAGTGAGAGCAATGAAGCGCGAGAATGTGAACTCCACCAGATTGAGTTTGGTGTAGAGCACCTGCCCCTCGGCAATGTCGCCTCGGTAGATACCTGCGCTGTCATACTCGGCCTGGGCCGGCGACTTAATCTTTGGCTCCCGTGAGCGTTTGTTGCGACACATCAGCACCACCGTGGCACTACTTCCCTGCGGAACAAGGTCGAAGTCCACCACCGTCATCGGCACATTCACATCTCCCTCATACATCCACTCCTTGCCAAACGAGCGCAGCGTCTCGTCCCAATAGGCAATGTGCAACTTTTTGCTTGTGATGGAGAACGCATAGAGCATATCGCCAATGCGGTAGAGTTTTACATTGCCATTCTCAGGGCTCCAGGGGGCTTCAACCTTTTCGGCCGGGTAGTAGATGGGGTTGTTGTCGGGGCCGAGTTCTTTGAACTTGAAGTAGTAGCAACCGATGAAGGGTTTTCTCACGGGCTTGTTGTTCTTGTTGGAGGAGCAGTTTACAAACAGGTCGGGGAACTCCTCCGAGGAGATGTTCACGCTACCGATGAGCGAGGGAGTGATTACGAAATCACAACTCAACTGCGCAAGTCCGTCATTGAGAGTGGCCGGCAGGGCCGCTCCACTCACCAAAGGTCTGCCAACCACGGGCTCCTGCGCCACAAGGCGGGTGGGGCAGAGGCTACCGGCAAGCAGCAGTAGGAGGCTGCAAAGAATAGGTTTGGTCTGTTTCATATATTGATACATATATATACGTTTTGTCGCAATGCGTAGGTTTTTTTCTTTTTTTGTGGTGTGGGCACGTGTGGCCCATTGTCGGGTTTTGCAAGTGGGACCTAATAGAGCCCATAGTCGTGCTCAATGCCTGTGGTGATGGAGAAGTTTGTTTCGATGGTGCCATCGTTCTCCCACGTGAGGTCGTCGTGCTGGTAGAAGACAATCTTACCACACTCCACTCCCACCAACATATTGGGCCCATCCGAGCAGTCGCCCAGAGTGCACACACAGGCGGAGTTTTCGTGGGCACCGAGGTTGTAGTGCTTGCCTCGGAACATCATTCTGCGGGGCCAGCGGAAGACAAAGTTGTGGTTGTCGCCCTTGTTCTCAAGCCATATCACCTGCAAGCCACGCGCATCATAGTTGGGTAGTCCGGTGAATGGGTTGGGCACCGAGCCCTGCCTACACGAGCCAATGACAAGGTCGAGTTTGCCATCGCCATTCCAGTCGGCCAACTCGAGTTTTTTGCGTCCATTGACACCATAGTTGCGGTCGTCGGCAATCAGCGAGGGGTCCAAATAGCCCGTGATGACGCTGCCGTCTGTGAGCCTTATCACGCCTCGGTCGATGAGGGTGGAGTTGCCGGAGCGTTCATACAGGTGCAGTCGCTCCTCGGTGTCGAACATCATCAGATAGGTGCGCCCGTCTACTCTTGCCAAGGCGGGCCTTTGTCGCCACACACCATAGAGTTGCACACCATCGACATACATATCCTGCGCCTCGCCCATACGTGGCGCGGTAGCGGTCCCCTCGTTGAGCATATACTTGATGCACCCATCGTTGAAACCGAACACAATGTCGTAGAGCCCATCGCCATTCCAGTCGAAGACGTTGGGACCTATGTAGCCCCAGCACGCCTCCTGTGGGCCTTGCACCTCGTAGTAGCCCGCACGGAAACAGAGGGGTTTGCCATCGGGACCACAGATGTACTCATAGTCGCCGAAGGAGGGGTTGAGGTCGGACCCGTAGTTCTTGCACCAAACGATGTTGCCTGGCGAGTTGCCGACCACAAGGTCTTGCACTCCATCGCCATCCCAATCAACCACCGTGGGGTTGGGCATAGAGTCGAAGAAGAGGTCGCCATTTTCCACCATCAGCGGCTTGGGCGGGAGGTAGATGGGGCCGCCCGAGGGCATAAACTTGCCCGAGAACTCGTAGTACAACGCCTGCCCCTCGCCAGAGGTGATGAAGTTGTTGGAGAAACGACCTGTCGCACAAATCTGTTTGACCAGAGAGTTGTTGGTCAGCACTTCGCCACCGGTGTCGTAGATGTAGTCCACGGTGCCATCGGAGCCAACGTATTTGATTGCTCCGAACTTGTTTACCACCAAGCAGCCATCGTGCTGGTCATCCACGCCGTGGAAGTCGGTAATGGATGTGGGGAAACCGATAATCTTGTCGTTGTTTACCACTTTCCTCACATTCTCTGCCTTCAGCGTGGTCAGGTTGAGGTCGGCACAGTAGACCGTGCCATAGGGGATTGTGCCCTTCCAAATGCCATCGGAGCCATACTCCGACACCGAAGGGTCGGGGTCGTCAAACGACACACCCGTAACGCCATAGCACAGGAACCACAGTTTGGCTTGGGTGGGCGATTTGTAGGCCACAGCGGTACGCAAAAGTTGTTTGGGAAGTTGGATGCCCGCCTGACGGGTGCTTTCCCACTCCCACGTGGTGCCAAAACTGTTGGCCTCCACATCGTAGCGGGCCCTGTTGAAACCAACATTGCCCGATGAGGTGCGAATAAACTTGAAACCATAGACATCCTTCTCCATCGTGGTTACCACAATGGTTTGGTCGTCCTTCTCCCACGGATAGGTGAACTTTTGCAGGGGAGAGTAGAGCGGACGCTGCTGCGAGGTTGTGCCCACACAATGGGCCACCCTCGGACCGAAGTCGCTCTTGGAGAGGTAGAGGTCTGCCTGACCGCCACCCGTTCCCGACACGAAAATGGTGGGGTAGGGCTTCTGTTTGTCGAGATAGACTCCGCCAAAGACGATGTTGGCATAGCACATACCGCTCGACAGCCTACCGCCATCGTCGGCGTTGTGGGTGGGCTTGATGAAGTAGCCACTCACCAGCGAAGGCGAACTGCTCTGGGCGTTGGCCTTGAGGCCCGACTCGGCCTCCCCAACAAGGAGAGGCGAGTCGGACGTGCAAGACACCACGGAGGCCATCAGACCGAGGCCTGCCAAAATTCTATGTAACTTCATTCGCACAATAGAAGTGTGGTTTGGTTTATTTTACTTTACACAAAATCACGTTGCCATAAACCGAGCCAACAGCAGAGAGTGAACGCCATACAAGGTCGTTGTTATAGTTGTAGGCACCAAAGTAGCGTACACTATCATAGGGCTTCATTTGCAGGGTAATCTCACCCCAATAGTTTGCCGTATCCAAAACAACGAGTTGGTTGGTACGGTTGGAGGGGGTGGTGCCAATACCCAAGGCGGTACCGGTTTTGTTGATGTAGAGTTCGGCGGAGGGGTTAGACTTGCTGCTGATGGTGTAGCAACTCTCCACGCCACTCACAGCCTTGAAGGTCCACACACAACCGTCAATGTTGTTGTCGCCATAGCTGGCGTAGCCATCCACCATATCAATACCACAAGCCTCTGCTGTGCGGCAAACGATGTTCTGTGCAGCCACTTCGTAGTGGAAGGCGTAGATGCCAATCAGGTCGGTATCAACCGTCTTGCGATAGTCGTAGAGGATGATGTAGTCGCCCTCGGTAACATCCGCAGCGGAGGTAATCACATTGGGTTTGATGCTGGTGTGGTCGGTAACCTTGTAGATGCTGATGTAGCCCGGAGCGGTCTGCCACGGCGAGAACAACTGTGCATTGGAGGTAACGCCAACATAGCGCTCGCCTGTAGCGGTCATTGCATAGCCAAGGCCCGAGGGGGTAATGCTCCAAGCGGTCTTGTGCAGCGTGGGGTCAATCTGCTCCTCCGAGAGCACGAAGAGGTCCTCGGAACCTGCACCCTGAGTGAGGTAGTAGATGGTGCCGTTGTCGGCAGTGTGGCAAATGTGGTAGGTGTCGTTACCCTGAGCCACAACGCTCCACTTGTAGACATCCCTCACAGCACCCTCAAGGTCGGAGCCCAAAGGCAACTCAATACCACCCTTGCTAATCTCGGTAGCACGAGGACGAGTGGTGGTCGGGGTGTTGGGCAGCACGAAGGTCTTGCCGGAGGCAGCCACATTCTCACGCAACATTGTGAAGGTGATGATAATCTCATCTTCGGGCTTCAGGTCGCTGGGTTTCAGGCCGTTGAAGTAGAAGTCCTCGGCGTTGAGAGCCACATCTTTGGTGTAGACCTTGTTGGGCTCGAAGGTTACGCCACCCTCCAAGGTAACATCCACAGCAAAGGAGTTGTTGGTCTCCATATGGAGTTTCAGCGAGCCTGCTTCGTGGGTGCCGGGGGCAACCATAAAGTAGACGGTCTGTCCATCGGCCGAGAGTGTCATCGGGCTGGCCAACGTCATATCGATGTGGTCGCTGGGGGTGGTGATGGTCAGCGGAGCTGTGGTCATATCCTGCTCATAGCTGCTCAATATATCCACCGTGGCCGCATCAAAAGCGAGTGCTACACCTTTGGAACTGGTGAGCGAGATTTGCTTGATGGGCATAGGTGCTATGGTCTCGGTCAGCAACTTCAGACGCACAGCCACAATGGAGTAGATGTTGTAGAATTGGAGGTTGATTTGGCTCTCGCCCTCGCTCACAGTGTAGGGGAGCGATTTCATAAAGGAGTAGCCACCGAGGTGCTCGGCGGAGTTGGCTGCGGCCTGTGCCTGCTGCGAAGGCAGTGCAACCACGCCATCCCACGGGCGATTGACCACACCCGCAAAGGGGTAGTAGGCACGGAAGGTGCAACCCTCCACATCGCTACAAAAATATTGATAGTTCGACAGCTCGGGCTTGAGTTGTGCGGAGGTGCCTTCGTCATCGCCGGAGGGGATAATCTGATAGGGGTAGTTCACGCCCACATCCTTACCCTCTTTGGTGGCCGAAATGCCCACCTTGTCTTCGTTGCTCCAACTAACTTTCAGCCCATCTTCGCCATTGGTGAACACGGTGCGGCTGGCATCGTCAGAGGCAACTTCTACGCAGAATTGCAGAGGCTCGCCACGGAGCGACTCTCCGTTTTGAATCTCCTCGTATGGCTCAACAGAGCACGCTGCCAGAGCCAACAATGATGCAAAAATAGATATCTTTTTCATAGTGTCGTATTTCTCCTTTTGAGTGTTCTACCATTGGCCTTCTTCGGGCTGAATGATTGTACTTTCGCCTTGGTCAAGCACGCTCACCTTGAATTGCTCGGTGCGGCGGCGTATGGTGCCATCGGTGGAAGTGTTGGTAATCATAAAGCAGATGTCGTAGTCGCCCACCTCCGTGTAGGAGTAGATATAGCGGGTGGGAGGCATATTGTCGTAGGCCTTGATACAGATGGGGGTGTCGCAACCACCGTGGATGGTGCCATCAATGGTGATGGTACGCGACACTGCCCACACCTCGCGCTCGTCGGGCTGTGAGGTGGCACAGTCAAACCACAGGTAGGAACCCTTGGCGGGCAGATAGTTGGCTGTGCTGTCGGCTGCGTTGTAACCGGAGGCTATGAGGGTGAAATCGAAATCACCTTGGGTGGCATATTCTGCCTCCAAGCCCTCCTCCTCGCAACGGTTGGTGATGGAGAAGTTGTGGATGGCAGCCCTTGAACGCTCCAGAGGCTCAACACCCGCCACAGGGGCCATATAGTAGCGAATGGCAAAGGTGATGCGCTTGGCCATATCGCCCTCCTGAAGGAGCTCGGCCAACGGATAGACACCTGCCGAGGTGGCCATTGTGGCATCTTTGGCGTTGCTTACCTTGCTGGTGGGGAAGGTAAACTTGTCGGTCAGGTCCACCCAAGTGGCGGCAGCAATACCCTCGGTGGTGTAGTTGCCGGCAAAGTCGGTGGAGTAGAGAATGCTCAAGGGGCGTTTCTCCACACCCTCTTGGCCCTGAAGAGCCCACTGGCTACCTGCCTGAAATGCGCTGGAGAAGGTGAAGTAGGGCACACCCTCATAGGTGCGCTCGGAGGAGAAGTGCTTGTATTCGGAGCCCTCCTCGCCGGAGAAGAATGCGATGACATCGGCATCGCCGCTGAAATCAAAGACCACATCCTCCTGCGTGTAGACCTTGTCGTTACGCAGGGTGATTTTGAGAGTATCTTCGGTCTCGATTGTCCACAAGTCGTCGCAAGAAACCATAGTTACCATTGCAACAACTGCACATACGATATAATAAAATGTTCTTTTCATAGTGGCTACCAACCGGGGTTTTGGGTTAATTTGGGATTGGTGCTGAGTTCGCGACCGGGAATGGGCCACAGCACATCTCTTGCACGAGCACTTGTGTAGGCAGTCAGAGCTGCTCTCTCGGCCATTGTGTCGTTACCGACGATGAACGAACCAGCGTCCACCATCGAGGCGTGGAAGTTGCCCCAACGGCACAAGTCGTCCTTACGCAACAACTCAAAAGCGAGTTCCCTTGCACGCTCGTTCTGAATCTCCTGTTGCAGAGCAGTGAGGCTCTGGTCGGTGAAGTCATACTCCGAGGGAGTGTTGATGTCCACACCGTGGCCACGACGCCTTACCATATTCAGATATTCATAGGCCAATGTTGCATCGGCCGACTCGGGTGCGTAGGCATAGCACTCGGCATACATCAGCAGCACATCCGAGTAGCGCAACAACGGGAAGTTGATGTCGGTAGCCGAGGGCTGCTTGGTGGAGGAGGGCAGTTCATACTCCCTGCGATACTTGGCGCAATACCTGTCGGACAGACGACCGAGAGAGAGCATCGGAACCTTGCCTCCATCGGTGGAGTAGGTGAAGTTGTTGATGGTCCAATCGCGCCTCTTGTCGTCCTCGTCATAGAGGTAGTAGAGTTTGGGGTTGATGCGCAGGAAACCACCGCAGTAGCCAATCGGAGAGTTCTGACTGGAGGCAATACCGATGTTGCGACCAACCATTCCGCTGGTGGCATACAGACCGGTGCCGTCGCCCCAGAAATTTACCTCCCACATCGACTCCTTGATGTCGAACACCTTTTGGGCATAGTTGATGAAAACCTGCTCAAACGAGGGGTTGAGGGCGTGGTTGCCGGAGTCAATAACCTTCTGGGCATAAGCGGCAGCAACCTCATACATATCGGTGCGAGCCAAAGGCTGACCGGCCATATTCAGACACACCCTTGTGAGCATACCCCACACGGTGGTCTGGTAGACCTTCCAACCCTCGCTGGAGGCATCGGTTTTGTCCACCAAATCGGCGGCCTCCTTCATATCCTTCACGATTTGCTCGTAGACATCCTCCAGAGAGGCGTGCTCGGCATACTTCTCTTGCGAGGCAATGTCCTCCACGGGCTTGAGTACGATGGGCACGCCACCAAACCTCTTGACCAGCATATAGTAGTAATAGCCACGCAGGAAGAGTGCTTCACCTTTGATGCGGTTGTACTCAAGGTTGTTATCCACGATGTTGTCAATGTTGGCGAGCAGGCTGTTGGCACGGGCGATGCCCACGTAGCACCTTGTCCAATAGTTAAAGACTTTGGGGTCGGTTACGGTTGTCTTGTAGTAGCCCACGCCGCTCTGGTCGCTCTTGTAGTACTCATAACCAATGTCGGCACTCAAACCCATACGGCCCAACATATTGTTGCCATAGAGCGAGCCCTCGTTCAGCACGGCATAGACTCCGTCAAGAGCCTCCTGACATTGGGTTACATTTTGGTAGTAGTGCTCCTCAAGCACCACATTACTCACCTCGACATCCAGATAGTTGCACGCCGAGGCAACCACCGTCAAGGTCAAAACTGCTATAATTTTCTTAAATGTTTTCATAGTCGCACAGTATTAGAAGCCAAGTTTCAAACCAACCGTAACGACTCTGGCCCTTGGGTAGGCCGAGTAGTCGAAGCCGGGGGTGAGTGTGGAACGGAAGGTCGATACCTCGGGGTCAAGGCCACTGTAGTTGGTCCAAGTGAAGAGGTTTTGACCACTCAGATAGATTTGTGCTGCCGACAGGCCAAGACGCTTGCGGGCTTTGGCGGGCAGGTTGTAGCTCAGAGTAACGCTCTTCAGACGCAAGTAGGATGCGTCCTCAAGGGTGCGTGAGGAGTAGTAGCCACGAGGACCAAAACCACCTGCGCGGTAGTTCTCGCTGTCCTGATTGTCAAGACTCCAGCGGTCCACATAGGAGGCAAATTGGTTGATTGCCCTACCTGCGTAGTTACCCTCCAGGGCGATACGGTTGGCGTTCATTGCATAGTTGCCATAGCTCCACTGGAGGAACACATCGAGCGAGAAATTCTTGTAGGTGAACACGTTGCTGAAACCACCGGAGTGGATGGGGTAGGCGTTGGCCAACACCGACATATCCTCGGCGGTGATGGTGCCATCGCCATTCAGGTCGGCATACTTAATATCACCGGGCTGCACAAGGTCGCGAGCCTGACCATTGTCGGGTACATTGGCCTTGAGAGTGTACTTGCCATTGACGGGATTGACATCGAAATCCTCCACTTGGTAGCAGCCCTCCCAAATGTAGCCATAGAAGGCGGCGATGGGACCTCCCACGCGAGTCAGGTAGAGAGGTGTGGCGTTGAAGTCGCCGGTGAAGGGTACGGTGGTGGTAAATCGGTTTTGACCATCGGCAAGTGCGAGCACTTCGTTTTGGTTGAAGGCGATGTTGAAGTTGGTGTTCCAACTGAACTTGCGGGTCTTCACGGGAGTGGCCTCCACGGTGAGTTCCAGACCTCTGTTCTGCACGCTACCCACGTTGAGGAAGGCCGAAGTCCTACCGGTGGAGGTGGGCACATAGGCGTTGAGCAGCAGGTCGGAGGTTACTTTGCTGTAGAGGTCGGCGGTAATGCGGATGCGGTTTTTGAACAGACCCAAATCCAAACCGAGGTCAACCTGGTTGGTTTTCTCCCACGTGAGCGACTTGTTGGCGATGGTGGAAGGACCGGTGGCCACGTTTGGAGTGAGTGAGCCGTGGGCAAAGTAGTCGAGATAGTCGATGGTGGTAGCCCACAGATACTCGCCCACTTTGTTGTTACCGGCAACACCCCAAGTGAGCCTCAGCTTACCGTCGGAGATTACCTTGCTCTTCTTCAGCCACGACTCCTCTTTGAAACGCCAAGCAACAGCGGCCGAGGGGAAATAGCCCCACTGTTTGCCCTTTGCAAAACGCGAAGAACCATCGGCACGGATGGAGGCCGAGAAGAGGTACTTCGATGCGATGGAGTAGTTCACCCTCAGCAGCGAAGAGATGGTGCGGTTGTCGTAGTGGCGCGAGGTTACCGACTTGGGAGCACCCGACTCAAGGGCGGTAAGACCGAGCGACTCGTTGGCGATGTGTGTTACGGTGTAGCCATAGCGGTCGCGCAGGTAGTTCTCGATACTTGCATTTGCGGTGATGTTCAGCAAATGGCGGTTCTCAAAGCGGTGCTTGTAGTTCAGAGTGGTCTCGGCCAAGAGCTCCATACGCGAGTCAGAGGCATAGGAGCCATTGACACCCTTGTTGTTGTTCACGTGCTGGAAGCCCTGATAGGTCTTGGTGTTGTAGAAGCGTTTCTCCACATTGTCCCTTACGGTTGCACCTGCTGTGGTCTTCCACTTCAGTTCCGGGGTGATGTCCCACTCCAGCACACCACTCATATAGGTAAATTGGTTGTCGATGGTACGAATGATGTTGTTGGCCGAGGTGATGGGGTTGAGCTCGGTTACGTCAATAATGGTGTCCTCCAACTCCTCATCATCGTAGTAGGCTGTGCGCAGGGGGCTCATTGCCCACAGACGGTACATCGGGTAGGACTGCCACGAAGAGGAGGAGGAGCCTGCCTCAGAGGTACGGTCGCCATCGGTCTTTTGGTAGACGTAGTTGGCGTTCACATTGAGCGAGATGTTGGGCGCAATCTTGTGGTTAAGCCTGATGCGGCCCTGCATCTTCTGATAGGCGGTGTTGATTACCACACCGTCTTGCTGGGTGTAGTTACCGGAGATGACATAGCTTGAGGAGCCCGCACGACCCGACATTGAGATGTTGTGGTTGTGGGTTGCTGCGGGGCGGAAGTACATACTCTGCCAATCGGTACCCTGCACCTGCTTGTAGTCCTCAAGAGTCATATTGGGACCTGTCAGATAGGTGCTCTCGTAGGAACTACTCAACTCGGTGGCGTAGCGTACAAACTCATAGGGGCTCATCAGCTCCATCTGGTCCACTACCATTTGCACACCATAGGAGCCGGAGTAGTTGAAGTTGGTCTTAACATCCTCGCCATTCTTGGTCTCCACGATGATTACACCATTGGAGCCTCGCGAGCCGTAGATTGCACCTGCCGAGGCATCCTTCAGGATAGAGATTGACTTGATGTCCTCGGGGTTGAGGTTCAGCGAGGAGAAGTCCTCGATGGGGAAGCCGTCGATAACGTAGAGTGGGGTGTTGTCCTGTGTTACCGAACTAGCACCACGGATGACAATCTCCATACCTTCACCCAGCTGGCCATCGCCCGATGACATCACCACGCCTGCCACCTTTCCCTGCAATGCTTGGGAGAAGTCGGCGGTGGGTACATTCAGCGACTTGTTCACGTCAATGGTGGCGATAGAGCCCGTAACATCTTTGGAACTCAACTCACCGTAGCCCACGATGACAATGTCCTCCAGCACCTCCGAGGAGGCCTCGAGGGTTACTCGGAGAGTCTTGCGCCCCTCCACAGCTACCTCCACCGTGGTGTAGGAAATCATACTCACCACGAGCACGTCCTTACCACTGACGGTAAGATTGAAGTAACCGTTGATGTCGGCCACCGCACCATTGGTCGGTTGGCCCTTCACAAAGACCGATGCACCCAACAGGGGAGTGCCATCGCTCTCCACAACCTGACCTCGCAGTTGGTATCGCTCCTGCGCCATCAACGACGCTCCGGAGCCCAACAACAATAGAAGGCACAGAGAGATATTGCGAATAAATTTCTCCATATTTATCTTCAAGGTTATATGGTTAATGTTTTGTTTGGTTTCTATTCTCGTTTTTTCCGAGAGTGGCCACCCCTCCACGCTCTCTCCTGGTGCTTGTGAACGACACCGGGCGGAAGGATATTTGCTTGTCCAATCCGCCCTCTGTGTCGTACGTTTGTGCCAAAGAGTGCGACCGAGTGGCCCGCTGCTACGGCCCTACGATACCAACCTATTTGTAGATGGGACCGTAGTTTTTACAAGCGCGATAGTCGGCACCCTCGGGGTCCATACCGAATGCACTCCAAGCCGAAGGACGGAAAATCTTCTCCGACTCCACGTTGTGCATACACACAGGAATACGCAACATCGAGGCAAGGGTGATGAGGTCGGCACCAACGTGGCCATAGGTGATGGCACCGTGGTTTGCGCCCCAATTGTTCATCACGTCATAGACCGATTTGAATGCGCCTTCGCCGGTGAGTCGGGGCACAAAGTAGGTTGTGGGCCACGAGGGGTCGGTGCGCAGGTCGATGTGCTCGAAAATCTCTTTGTCCACATCGGCGGTCCAACCCTCGGCAATCTGCAACACGGGACCCTGACCTTTGATGAGGTTCAGACGGCACATCGTTACGGGCATCTCGCCCAGCGTGAGGAACTTCGACGAGAAGCCACCTCCACGCATATACTCCCTGCCTGCGGGGTGCCAAGTGGTGGCAGCCAAGCAAGCCTCGGCCTCGGCCTCGGAAATCTCCCAGTAGGGTTTCATCACGGGCTGACCCTCGCTATTGCTCTGGCGACCGGTGGCGTCGAGTGCCGAAGAACCGGAGTTAATGAGGTGGATGAAACCACCTGCTGCTCGGCCGGTGAGTTTCTTGCCGGTGGCGTGCTCCACAGCCTCGGGGCTCCAATAGGAACGCACATCGGAGAAGAGCTGAGCCTGGTTGGTCAGAAGGTGCATCAACAGCATTGATGCGCCGTTGAGAGTGTCGTTTTCGGTGGCAAAGGTGAAGGCCTCACGGATGCCGTTCCAGTCGAACGAACTGTTGAGAATAGCCTCCGAGAAGTCGCCATCGGGACGGAAGTCGGTCCACTGACGCTGGCCCTGGAAACCACCCGCAATGGCGTTGTGGCCCATAGCCTCCTCCTCGTAGCCCATCTCGGCCAAGCGGGGGTTGCCAATCATCATATCGCGGAAAATCATCGTCATCTTAACCACATACTCCCACACCTCGTCTTTCTTCTCGCGCGAGTAGTGGAGGTGTACGGGGTTGAGGTCGGCACCTTCGTTGGACTTGCAATATTTCTCCACCCAAACCATAGCCTTCTCAAACTCCTCGTGGTCGTAGATACCCAATTCGATGCGGCGTGCAATCTCCGAGCAATCGACATACTCGCTGCGCATACCGA
>JAFVSY010000121.1 GCA_017503465.1 Tidjanibacter sp.
CCTCGGCGTTAGCCAATAGCAAATATTTACTAATTACGATTTACTAATTACTAATTACTCTTTACTCGTTATTTAATCCACGCTTTGTTGTCAAACTCCGAGGTGTCCATCGACTTGTCGATGCGCACATACATCGTGGCAATCTTCTTGTTGAGCCACTTGTCAAACTCCCTCTCCTGCTTGTTTTGTAGGGCTATCTCCTCAATCTGGAGGTAGTCGTTGGCAAGGCCAGCGGTGTGGGAGGGGATAATTTCGATGAGTTTGATGATTTTGGTGAGCGTGTTGCCCCTCATATCGGTACTCTGGAAGGGCTCCGAGATGTCGCCCGGCTTGAGCGAACGCATATAGGGGTAGTCCCTACCGAGCTCCTCCTTGTAGAAGGCGGTGCGCGAGTAGCTGGTGTCGTTGGCACCATACATTTCGAGCATCTCGTGGTTGGTCACCAAACCACCATTCTGCTTGGAGTACTTATCATCGGAGTGCTTCACGGCGGCCTCCTCAAAGGTGATGCGGCCCTCCTTGATTTCGGTAGCAAGGCTGTCGAGCATCTTCAGGTCATCGGCCAACTCCACCTCGGTGAAGGTGGGGCGCAGCAGTATGTGGCGACTCTTGTAGAGGTTACCCTTCTTCTCAATGAGCTGAATGATGTGGAAACCATAGACGGTCTCAACCACGCCACTCACCTGCCCAGGCTGCAACTTGGTCAGCGCATCGCCAAAGGGCTTTTCGAAGCTCTCGGGGGCCATAAAGTCCATTTCGCCACCCTGCAAGGCGGTACCGGGGTCCTGCGAGTACATTCGGGCCAGCATATCAAACCTTGCACCACCGAGGATGCGCTCCCTCATCTCCAACAGCCTCTCCCTGGTGCGCTGCTTGGCTTGGGTAGTGGAGGAGGGGAGTTTGGATATTTGTGCATAGACATACTGCTCGGGCACGATGGGGAGCATATCGGTGCGGAGCGAGTTGTAGTATTTCTCCACCTCACCGGGGGTGATGGTAACCTTGTTCATTATGGTCATCCTCATCATCTGGGCATACTGGGCCTCCTCGGCTTGGGTGCGCATATCTGCCTTAATCTCAAAGACGGGCTTACCCTCCCTCTCTTCAAGGGCGGCGATGGAGCCTGCTTCGGTAATCATAGCCTCCACCTGCTTGTTCACACTCTCGGCCACGCCATCGAGGTTAATCTCCACCGAGTCGATGAGGGCCTGATTGTAGAGCAACTTTTGGAGGAGCAGGTTTTCGAGTGCCTCACTCATTGCGCTGCGGTCGGAGGTGTAGCCACGCTCCCTGCGTTGCTGCAAGACCTGCTTGCTGAAATCGACCACCTCCGAGTAGAGAATGGCGGAGTTGCCCACAACGGCCACCACCTTGTCGGCCACCACGCTTTGCGCTTGGGCCATCACACTACCGATAGTCGCTGCTGCAACCACGACCACACTGATAAGAAATTTTTTCATACTTATGCTGTTCTTTTTTTGTCTTGTGTTGTTAGTCAAAATTGTTGATTGTTACTCGCCCTTCCGATAGTGCGCTCATATAAAGGCTGTCGTTGAAGGTGGTCAGCAGTTGGGCCCTTCGGCGGTTGAAGAGGATACGCCTGACCATATCGGCCACCCTCTCGTAGGGAGCGTTGGAGCCCTGCTTTATAACGTCATATATTTGAATAAAGTATTTGCTGTCGGCATCTGCCATTTGGCGAATCTCCCCACCGGAGAGCACATAGTCGTAATTCTTGCCCTTGCGCACCGGTAGGTAGGAGAGAAACTCGCCGAAATCCACCCACGTGTCGAAGGTGTGCAACTCAAAGTTGTTCTTCACACAGAGGTCCAAAAAGTCCTGCTGCTTTTCGCTACTCTTGGAGCCCATCAGGTTGAATAGCTTGACCGACTGACGGTAGTTGTCGGGCAGTCGCACGATGCGCCCCTTGAGGATTGTGCGGTCCATCACAAAGTCGGAACGGTGGGCCTCAAAATAGGCCTTCACCATACTATCCGTGATGAGGGTGTCCATACGCCCCTTAAGGTAGTGCTGCTCCAATCGGGCACCGAGGAGCGAGGTGCGGTACTCGTCCACAAGGCGGTCAATCTCGCCCATTGAGGAGGCGAGTTCGTGCTCGGCTGCTTGTAGCTTCACCTGCTTGCGCACCCATTGGTCCACAAACTTTTGGGCCACTTTGAGGCTGTCGGCACCTGCGAGGTCGGCCACTGCGGGGGCTACTTCCGAGAGCATCAACACACTCTCGCCCACCGAGGCCACCACCTTGTCTTTGGGCAGGGGCTCACATCCTGCGAGTGCCACCACCGCAAGAGCCAAAAGGGGTATGAGTTTGTAAAAACTTTTCATTTGCAGGCGCAAAGATAACTCTTTAGAGTTAAAAACGCAAAGCAGGCCCGAATTATTATCAGGCCTGCCTTGTGCTTTTGTTGTTTGAGGTCGGGTTTTGTCCTTGTTAGCGAGGGGAATAGGTGTCCCTATTCGAGTTCGGTTTCGTTGCGCAGGTTGAGCACAAGGCGTACCATTGCGTAGACAAATACCACGGCCGAGAGTCCATAGATAGTCCAGTAGAGCCAATCGGGGCCAATCAAATCGCGCAGGGTGGTGTCGGCAGCATCCCCAAAGAAGGCGAGCGAAATGTAGGCAATGCCGTTGTTGATGGCGTGCAGGATGATGACCGAGAGCAACGAGCCTGTGCGCAGGTAGATGTAGCCAAAAATGAGGCCCACCACAAAGGCGTTGATAATCTGCACCGGCACTCCGTGTACAAGGCCGAAGAGCAGGGCCGAGATGAGCACCGCAGCACCACTTCCGAACCTCTCCCTGCACGACTCAAAGATGAGCCCGCGGAACAAAATCTCCTCCAAAATGGGGGCGCACACCACCACCGACAAGATGGCCCAACCGCCCAATCCGACCATATCCGTTACGTTCTGATATTCCTCCTTTGGGAAGAGCAGCAAGAGGGGCTCCAAGACCACACTTGAGGCGAGCAGCACGGCCACTCCCCAGAGCAGTATTGGGAGGTTTACGCGGCGCACTCCGAGGTGCAATGCCGAGGGCCTTTGGGCCTTGCGGCGCAACCACACGATGTAGGCAATGGGCGGGAGCATTTGCACGAGGTAGTAGAGTAGTGTAAGGTCGGGTGTAAGGTTCTCTGCGCCACGCAGTTTCATAATCACAATGGCCAACAGGCTACCCACCAGACTCGACAGTACAAAGATACCCACCGTGGCGAACAAATCCACCCACGTGGGGAACTTTCTGGTGCCCTCCGCTGGGGCCTTTCTGCCCTCCGAAGCGGGGGCCTTTTGTGTGCCCTCCAATGGGACGTTTTTCTCCTCCGAAGCGGGGGCTGTTTTGTCCTCCACGATATGTGCAATTTTTCCCTCCTTGGTGGGGCTGCTTTTGCCCTCTTCAATGGGGGCGTTTTCGGCTTTCTGCATCGCTATGTTTGATTCAAAATTTTCGTTATTCATACTTTGGTTTGTGCCGGCGAGTTCAACTATTCGCGTTTTAGGAGTCCAAATATATCTATTTTTGCCGAAAATTAGGAAAGTTTCGAAGAAAATAGTTACTTTTGCTCTATTAAATTCTGAATACGTATGGGTAAAATAGTCGCCTTGGCCAACCAAAAGGGTGGCGTGGGCAAAACAACCACGGCAATTAACCTCGCCGCAAACCTTGCCATTATGGGCAAGAAGATACTTCTTGTGGACGCCGACCCACAGGCCAATGCCACATCGGGCCTCGGCTTCGACATCAAAAACGACGGCATCTATGAGTGCATCGTGGGCAAATGTAGTGCCACCGATGTCATCGAGCAGTCGGCCGAAGTGAAGAAACTCCACGTGCTGCCCAGCAGTATCAACCTCGTGGGTGCCGATGCCGAACTTGCCGGCCTTGCCGATGGCCACTTCCGTATGAAAAAAGTGCTTGAGGAGGTGAAGGATAGGTATGACTACATCTTCATCGACTGCTCGCCAAGTCTTGGTTTTACTACCGTGAACGCCCTCGTGGCGGCCGACTCGGTGCTCATCCCCGTGCAGTGCGGCTACTTTGCGCTGGAGGGACTCGGCAAACTCCTCGCCACCATCAAGATGGTCAAGAGCAAACTCAACCCCGCGCTGGAGATTGAGGGCTTCCTGATGACTATGTATTCACGCTCACGCTTGGCCAATCAGGTTACCTTTGAGGTCAAGGAGCACTTCAAACACCTCACCTACGACACCATCATCGTGCGCAGCGTGAGGCTCGACGAGGCTCCCAGCCACGGTGTGCCCGTGATTTTGCACGATGCGGCCTCCAGCGGCAGCAAGTGCTATATGGAACTCGCCAAGGAGTTTTTGCGCCGCAACCGCAAGGGGAAATAAAAGTGGCACAGCAGACGTTATGGACAAATAAAACAGACACCAGAGAGAGATATGAAACAAAAAGGTTTAGGACGCGGTCTTAGCGCAATCCTCGAGATGGAACAATATGTGGAGGAGTTGCCCGCCGTGAGCCGTATGGAAGAGATTGACGTGGAGAGCATCATCCCCAACCCCAAACAGCCTCGCACCATTTTTGATGACGATGCACTGGAGGAGTTGGCCAATTCTATTGCCACCCTTGGGCTCATTCAGCCCATCACGGTGCGTAGGGAGCAGAACGGAAAGTATATCATCATCAGCGGTGAGCGCAGGTGGAGGGCTTCGCGCCTTGCGGGTCGCAAGACCATCCCCGCCTACATCCGTGAGGCCGACGACAAGGAGCTCCACGAGATGGCTCTGGTGGAGAACATCCAGCGTCAGGACCTCAATGCTATGGAGATTGCCATATCGCTGCAGAGGCTCATCGACGAGTGTGGCGTAACGCAGGAGACTGTGGCCCAGAGGGTGGGTAAGAAACGCTCCACGGTTGCCAACTACCTCCGACTGATGACTATGTGCCCCGAGGTGCAGGCAGCACTCAAGGCAGGCCAAATCTCTATGGGCCACGCCAAGGCTATTGCTGCTGCCCCCGAGGATGCACAGCCCTCGCTGGTGAAAAAGGTGGTGAAGAAAGAACTCTCCGTGAGGGCCACCGAGCAACTCGCACGTCGCCTTGCCGAGGGCAAGACCACCACAACAGCCGAGGCTGCCTCCGAGGAGGAGTTCCCCGAGGTATACACCCGCATTGTGGAGCACCTCTCGAGGCTCTTGGGCGAGGACATCAAAATCAAACGCAGTGCCGACGGTAGTGGCAAGATTATAATCGGCTTTGCCGGCGACCAGCAGGTGGCTGACTTGGCTGCCAAGTTGGAAAGGCTCTCCAAGTAGGTGGACTACCTGTTGAGAGTTTACAAAAAAACACACACGAAGGAGCAGAATATTCACAGACCACATCCCCCTGTATGATAAGTAGGTTTGGCAGGAACATATTACTTCGCATTTTGCTGATTGGTGCGCTGGCAGTGGCGGCACCGGGCCTTGCTGTGGCCCAGACCAACGCCCCCACGGAGCAGACCGGCGACCAAAAGCAGACCGAGGAGAAGAAGCAGACCGAGGAGAAGAACAAGAAGAAGAGGAAGAAGAAAGAGGTGGTGGCCATTGCCGACTTCACGCAGGGCTTTGAGATTAAGTCGGGCCTGCGACAGGTGCCCATTGTGCGCACTCCGCAGCAGGACTCGCTGGAGGCGGCCGACCTCTCGAGGCTCATCGACTCGCTGATTGTGGCAAGGGAGAGTCTTGTGCAGGACGATACCACCGCTGTGGCTACGATGCAACTGCGCATCGACTCGCTCACCACTCGCCGCAATGCTCTGCTGCCGAAGGTGGCCGACTCGCTCGCTACCGACTCCACCGCATTGGCCCTGGCCGACTCGCTGGCGGCCGACACACTCAAGAAGGAACGCTACAACCGCATCTTCCGCGACTCGCTCTCCTTCTCGCTCGTTACGGCTGTGAGTGCTGTGGTCCCCGGCTTCGCCCAACTCTATGAGGAGAACTATTGGAAGATACCGCTGGAGTATGCCGCCATTGGCGTGCCCCTCGTGGCGGGTATCAATCAGAACAAAATCTACCGTCGCTACAAGGCTGAGTATGATGTCTTGAAGGCCAACCCAAACACCACCCAGGCCGACCGCACCCCCGTGCAGACCAAAATGCTCAAACACCAGAGCTACCGCACAATGTTGTGGGGAGCGGCCATCGCATCCTATATGGGCTTCCTCGTGGACGGTGTAATGAACTACCCCTCCGACCTCTCGCACATACAGAAGGCAACAACCCTCTCGCTGGTGTGCCCCGGTGCGGGCCAAATCTACAATGGTAGTTATTGGAAACTACCCATCGTGGTGGCGGGTATGGCCTCGATGGTCTATGTGATTGACTGGAACCAGAGGGGCTACGACCGCTTCAAGACCGCCTACGACCTCGCCACCGATGGGGACGACAACACCGTGGGCGAATTCCCCAATACGTCTGAAGAGTCGTTGCGCTCCATCAAAAATGCCTACCGCCGAAATCGCGACCTTGCAATCATTGGCACCGTGGCTGTCTACCTTGTGCAGGTGGCCGATGCCCACATTGACGCCCATATGCAGGCCTACGACATCAGCGATGACCTCTCAATGGAGATTCGTCCCCAACTCACCCAAACCGCAGGTCCCAACGGAATTACCAACAACCTCGGTTTCAATATGTCCATCAATTTCTAAATGAAAAGATTTACACTTTGCTTGGCTTTGGTGCTGGCGGCCACCACGCTTGCCCACGCCCAGAGCCTCAATGAGAACGATATTCTGAGGGCCCTCACCGAGGGTAAGAAGGAGCAGGTGCCCCCAACCGAGGAGGAACTCTATGGCCCCGACGAAGAGGAGACCCTCGCGGTGAAACCCCAAGCGGCCCAAACTCCCCAAACGGTCAAAGCCGATGCGACCACTCCCAAAGCAGATACTGCCACTCCCAAGGTCGAAGGAGTAATGCCCCCCACGACCGCGACCGTGCCCACGACCGAAGCCACTGTGGAGCAGAAGGCGGAGCAGAGCGTGATGCCGAGGTTGGACTCTATGCTGTGTGCGTGGAGTGAGCAAAACCGCTTTATGGCCTGCGAGCAAATGCTCAATCCGCAGATTTTGGCCGACACGGTGGACCTGCCCGCAAGCAACATCCCCGACTCGGTATATGTGGAGAGGCTCAAGGCCATCGGCTCGGTCATTCCGCTCGACTACAACGACATCGTGCGCAAGTACATCATCTCCTACACCACCCGCAACAAGCAGGTCATCAGCAACGCTCTCGGCAGGGCACAATACTACTTCCCCATATTTGAGGCCGAATTGGACGCCCAACAAATGCCCCTGGAGTTAAGGATGGTGCCGGTGATTGAGTCGGCTCTGCTGCCAAAGGCTCGCTCCAAGAAGGGGGCCGCCGGACTGTGGCAGTTTATGTATGGCACCAGCAAGGGGTATAAGTTGGAGATCAGTTCGTTCATAGACGAGAGGTTCGACCCCGTGAAGGCCACCAATGCGGGTTGCCGTTTTCTCAAATACCTACACAACACCTACGGCGATTGGCTCCTTGCGCTGGCGGCCTACAACTGTGGTCCGGGCAATGTGAACAAGGCCCTGCGTAGGTCTAATGGGGGCAAGACTTTCTGGGAGATTTACCCCTACCTGCCCCACGAAACAAGGGGCTATGTGCCGGCATTTATCGCCACCACCTACGCCTTCCACTACCACAAACAACACGGCATCAGCCCCATTGAGCCACCACTGCCGTTGGCAACCGACACGCTCTACATCAGCCGCATTATGCACTTCGACCAAGTGAGCAGCACCATCGGTACGCCCAAGGATGTGTTGAGGGCTCTCAATCCGCAGTTTAAGGAGGATATTGTGCCAGCCGTCAGGGGACGAAGCTACTCGCTGGTGTTGCCCGTGGGCGAGGTGGGCAAGTTTATGGACCACGAGGCGGAGATTATGGGCAAGGATACCATCTACTTGGCCGAGTATATGAACCCGCGCAAGAGTGGCGAGATACCCACCTTTGTGATTGATAGTAAGATACACAAGGTTAAGTCGGGCGAAAACCTCTCCATCATTGCTCGTAAGTATGGAGTCACGGTCAAGCAGATTTGCAAGTGGAACAATATCAAAGACCCCTCGAAAATACGCATCGGACAAAAACTCGAAATCTTCCTTAAGTAGAACCTTAAGTAGAATTAGTAATTAGTAAAGAGTAATTAGTAAATATTTGCAACACTGCTAACAGCTAACAGCTTACCACAAATATGACTTTCGACGACATCATAGTAGCACCTGCCACCCCCACGGGTGGAGCCATTGCCATCGTGCGCATCGAGGGCAATGGGGCCATCGAGCTGTGCGACACCTTCTTTTGCCCCACACGTGAGGGGCTCCGATTGGCCGATATGAAGGGCTACACAATGGCCCACGGACTCATCGTGGAGGGGGAACGTAGGGTAGACGATGTGGTTGTGTCGCTCTACCGTGCCCCCCATAGCTACACGGGTGGCGATATGGTGGAGATTGCCTGCCACGGCTCGGCCTATGTGGTTGGCGAGATTGTTAGGCTCGCAGTGGAGGCCGGAGCACGCACCGCAACAGCAGGGGAGTTCACCAAGAGGGCTTTCCTTGCGGGTAAGATGGACCTCTCGCAGGCGGAGGCTGTGGCCGATGTGATTGCTGCCGATTCGAGGGCTGCGCTCACAATGGCCGACACCCAACTGCGAGGTGCCTACTCGGCTGCACTCGCTGCCCTGCGTGGCGAACTGCTCCACTTGGCCGCACTGCTCGAACTTGAACTCGACTTCGGGGAGGAGGACGTGGAATTTGCCGACCGTGGAGCCCTTGTGGAGTTGTTGGATAGGATTGAGAACGAAATTGTGCGCCTGAAAAACTCCTTTGCTACGGGTAATGCCATCAAGAGGGGTGTTGCGGTGGCCATCGTGGGTGCACCCAACGTGGGTAAGAGTACCCTTCTGAACCGCATTGTGGGCGAGGATAGGGCTATGGTGAGCGACATTGCCGGTACCACGAGGGATACCATCGAGGAGAGCGTGGCTATTGATGGTGTGATGTTCCGATTTATCGACACCGCAGGCCTGCACGATACCGCCGATAGGCTTGAGAGTATGGGCATAGAACGCACCCGCAAAGCCCTTGGCGATGCAGGTATCGTGATTGAGATGTTTGAGCAGGTGGGTGAGGACTTTGTGAGTGTTGGCGCAGAGCAGGAGATTGTGAGGGTACTCAATAAGATAGACCTCCGAGCGGGGGAGAGTGCACGTGAACTACCTGAGGGCTGGGTGGCTATCTCGGCCAAACAGGGCGTGGGCGTGGAACAACTGCTTGTGGCCCTGCGTGGATGCGTGGATACGAGCGATGTGATGAGGGGCGAGGCTGTGGTGAGCAATAGCCGCCACCACGAGGCTCTGCTGCGAGCCGAGGAGTCGCTTCAGAGGGCCCGCCGAGGACTCACGGACGGCCTTTCGACCGACCTCGTGGCCCAAGACGTGAGGGAGGTGCTGGAGGCCATCGGCACCATCACGGGCGAGGTGAGCAGTCAGGAAATTCTGGCCCACGTGTTCTCCAAGTTTTGCATCGGCAAATAATTGCATATCAGAGTATTATGGGTGCAAAAGGAATAAAAATTCTTGCCATATATTTCAGGGCCGGTAGCGGCATCAACGCCATCTACGAGCGACTCTTGGCCGGTGTTGCGGCCGAGCAGGACGTGGTGGTGGATGTGCTGTGCAACGAGGTGAGCCCCAATCTGGAGCGTATGGCAGGGGTGCGTAATCGCTATGCGGTGCCATTCTCCAAGAAGATGGGCAGTTGGTACCGCAAGTGTCTGCGCTGGTTTGGCACCACTCCCACCTCCGACCGTTGGAGCCGTGTGGCTGCAGAGGTGGTGGCCGAGGACTACGATGTTGTGGTGGCCATTTGTGCCGGCACACAACTAACACCCGTGGTGTGTGGAAGGCACTTGGCCCAAAAGTTGGGCTGCAAGTTCGCCATCTATGCCGTAGACGCCATTCCCGCACCCGGTGGGTGGGTCCGCAAGAGGAACGAGTATTGGGGCAAGATGCGCATCGTGAGGCGCAATTGGTCGGCTGCCGACTATGTGGCCGCGGCCAACCGACATATGTTGGAGTTTCAACTCTCCACCTTCCGACACAAGGCTGGGCTGCAAACATCCGTGCTCTACACCTCCTCGCCCGAAGAGTGGCACAACAACCCCGTCTCCAATCGCACACTGTTTCTGTACACCGGAAGTCTTTATGGCCTGCGCAATCCGGAGTATCTGCTGAGGGCTTTCGGACGCTTGCTGTCAGAGCGTCCCGAGGCTGAGTTGATGTTGGTGGGTATGGGCTTCAAATTGCGTAACATAAACTCCATTCTCACCCCTGCCGAGCGTAGCCACATAACCATAGCACCCCACACCAACAACCTCGCTCCGCTGTTTGCCGATGCGAAGGTACTCCTCGATATTGACGCCGACCGCAAGAAGGACCCCTTCTTGTCGAGCAAGATAGCCTCCTACCTGCGTGTGAATAGGGTGGTGGTGAGCGAAACAGGCGAGGACACCCCCTCGAGGGAACTCTTTGCCGGCTATCGCACCATCGTGCAGTGCGACCACAGTGCCGAGAGCGTCTATGAGGGACTGAAACACGCACTGGAGTTGGCCGAGAGCGATGACCTCGACTTCTCGGAGCGCAAACCCCTTGTGGAGATGTTCTCGGCCGACAACATTGTTCCCATCTTTTTGGACGATTTAAGGCGTTTGTGTGCCCAATAGGCGGCTCCAACTCTTTTGTTTTTTTGGGGGCAAAAAATGGCGCACCCGTAACGTTGCTGTGAACAGAGAACGTTACGGGTGTGCTACATCTATAAAATCTTCGTTAGAAATTAACCTCAAAACGACACGTGAGCATATTGTAGCCCACACCTACCGAGCCCTTTGCAGCGTCCACGGCTGCGGGGTCTGTGGTGGGTGCCCCTGCTGCATCGTGTCCCACGATGAGCTTGCCGTTGCCGTTGGCGTACTTGTTGTTCTTGACATACTGATAGTTGAGCATCATCTTGATGTTGGGATTCACGTAGTAGTTGAGGCCTGCGGTCCAAGCGTTGGCTGCACCGCCATAGACGCCCTGACTGTCGAGGTCCAAGCGGTCGAAACGGGCACACAACTCCACATCGCCCCACCAGCGACCGGGCGTGATACGGGTGTACTTGGCACCGCCCGCATCGTAGTGCTGTCGGCCACCAAAGAGGAGGTAACCTGCTTGGGCGTAGATACCGTAGAAGTGTTTTGTGGAGGCTCCTTTGGCCTTGCCGTCGATGTGCACATTGTCGGCCAAGTAGGCGGCCTCCCAACGCAAGCCCTTCCAGTGGCCGGCAAGTTCGGCCGTCATCATCATCTCAAAGTTCACGTCGGAGATGTTACCCGTGTCGAGATACTTCTTGCGGTTGATGTTTGTGGCATTGCGCGAGGAGATGCGCACGGCACCCCACTTGGAGGGCGACATATCGGCCTTGGGAGTACGGTAGGAGGCGGCCAGACCGATGTGCAACGAGGCATCTTTCATCTTGTAGAGGGGCCTTACGACCACCTTACCTGTGAGCGAATGGCCCGGACCACGACCAAAATCTTTGTTGTTGTCCTCCACGTTGGCTCTCACCTCTGCATCCTCCACGGGTTGGAAGAAGAGGCCCGCTGCGGCCCAAATCACGGGGATGTTGAACTTGGCCTGCACACCAATGTGGCGTGAGGGCGCAAAGGCGGTGGCCATAGGTCGCTCGATGAATTGCAGATAGCGACTCGTGGTGTTGCGCTGCATCGAAAAGTTCTCCTTGAAGTTGCCCACCTGGAACTCAAAGTTGCGCAGACCATCGTAGCGCATATAGGCATCTTTGAGTTCGAGCACTCCATTTGCGAGGTCCATATCCAACTCTCCATACCAATCCTTGCGCAACTGCCCCTTGATGGCGAGTCGTGCACGGCGTATGCTCACACCGTCGCCAATGGGGTCGGCACCCTCGGGCTCGCCCCAAAACATTGCGCCATCGGTCTGCACCCTCACGTCAAACCAGATGCGATAGTCGGCGGCCTTGTTGTAGAGTACCAGAAAACCGTCTTGGGCTTCGGCCTTCAAGGGTACGGTGCTGACCTCCAAGCCATATTGGTTTACATCCTTGCCCACGGTGTAGGCTGCGGTGGCCTGCTGACCGCCTTTGTGGTGATGATGACCTCCGTGGTGCTGGGCCATTGCCCCTTGGGCTCCCCAGACGAAGGGTAGGGCCACAACCAAAAGTTGTAAAAATCTTCTCATAAGCAGTTGATTTTGTTGTTGAAAAAATATGGTTATCGCCCGTGTAGATTGCAAATTGAGTGCCGAGAGAATGACCGAAGGAATAAAAAAAGGTGTGTGATGATATTGAATACCGAGTAAAAGTGGTATCTTTGTAGTCTGAATACTATTTTTTATAATCGTAAAACAAGAGTTTGATAGAAAGATGAAACTGCAAGACATTTTGACCATCTCCGGCGAGCCCGGCCTGTACCAATACATCGCAAGCAGCCGCAATGGCGTGATTGCCGAGTCGCTCCTCACGGGCGCACGCAAGAATTTCTCCGGCACCCACGCAAGGGTTAGCTCGCTGGCCGAGATTTCCATCTTTACCGAGGACGAGGACGTTACCCTCTCGCAGGTGCTCACCGACCTCTATGCCCACACCAAGGGCGAGCAGACCATCTCCCACAAAGCCTCCGAGAAGGAGCTCAGGGAACTGTTTGGCGTGGTTATCCCCGGCTACGATAGGGAGCGTTTCCACCTGTCGGATATGCGCAAGGTGGCCCAGTGGTTTAACCTGCTGGTTGGTGCCGGTATGAGCGACTTCTCCATTGAGGAGCCCGCAGCCGAGGAGGAGCCCGCCGAGGAGTAGGGCACACCATCCACTGCAAACAATAGTATCCATATAGGAAAGAAATGAAGAGTTGGAGGAAGATATTGTGGTCGGTGCTGACCGTGGCCGTTGCAATGCTGTGCAGTTGCAATGGCGGAACCGATGTGCCCGAGCCGGAGATTCCCGACAACCAGATTATCGCCTACACAGCCTCCGAACTTACGGCTCCCTTTGCCACGGGAGCATTTATGGCCCGCATCAAGGACAATCGCTTCACTCCGTATGCCTCGGCCGAGGGCGGTAGTGGGGAGATTATCTTTGAGAGCCCTGTCTTTATGGTGGGAGCCCTTGCCTTTAGGGAGCGCACCACGCTGTGGACCATCGACCTGCCGGTGGATGTTGGGGCCATTGGAAAGAGTGCCTTTGCGGGGTGTCGGAACCTGCGTAGGGTGGAACTGCTGGGCGATAAGATAACCCTGCTGGGCGAGAATGCCTTTGAGGGGTGCGAGTCGCTGGAGGAGTTTGTGGTCCCCGATGGAGTCAGAGAGATACCAATTTACGCCTTCTATGGGTGTAAGTCGCTGAAACATATCACCATTGGCTCCGGCGTGGTGGATGTCTATGACAAGGCCTTCTATGGGTGCGCATCGCTTGAGAGTGTGGAGATACCGCAGAATGTTACCTTCTTGGGAAACTACTGCTTTGATGGGTGTGCGCAACTTCGTGAGGTTGTTATCCGTGGCGATAGGGTGGTGGACATTGGCTCCACGGCCTTTAGGAACTGCCACGCTGAACTGACCATCCGCGTACCCTCTGCGATGCTTGAGAACTATAGGAAGAATGAACTGTGGGAGTCCTACCTTGACCGCCTGCAACCCATCGACTAACAGCAGTGGTGTGCGATAAACCACAAGAAACCACACATATAGATACGGAAAAGGAGATGCAGATGCATCTCCTTTTTCCGTACCCGAAGCCGGGATCGAACCGGCACAGCCCTTTCGGGCCGAGGGATTTTAAGTCCCTCGTGTCTACCTATTCCACCATTCGGGCCCCTCGCTCACCCAAAGTGAGCGCACAAAGGTAGAAATAAAATTCAAAATTCAAAATTCAAAATTGACAAAACGGCGTTTTGTCTAAAATGCTCCCGCTCGGCAGAGTCTGCAAGCAGCCTATGCACTCGCTTACTCGCATTTGCCAAAATTCAAAATTGACAAACCCCTCCGCCTACGGCACCTCCCCTAACTTAGGGGAGGAGTGGTCGGATGGCACAGGTAACGATTTTGTTACCCGTGAAGAAAGGGAAAAATATTTACTAATTACTCTTTACTAATTACTAATTACTCTCTACTCTTTAACAAAAAAAATGGGCGGAGAGCAACCACAAAAATCTCTCCGCCCGGTCGGACCGATTATAGATGAGCTAATCGGGCGACCAAATTGTGTATGTGTGTGTCCGCTAATGGGGTCTCATTCCGTGGGGCCCCATACGCCTGCCACCTCCTCCGGGGCCGCCTTGCAGGTTGTCGAAATCTTTGGCCGTCGAGCCGTTGCCGAAGATGCGCAGGTTGTATACGAACTGAACGGCCACATAACGTCCGATTGCCAAGTTGGTGGTATTGCTCAAATAGTTGGTACCAACCGAGCGACGGAAGTCCTTGTTCTGGTCGAAGATGTCGTTGACACCAATGCTCAATTCGCCCCTCCTGTCCTTGAATAACTTTTTGCCAATGAAGGCGTTGCAGAGCAGATACTCCTCGTTGTAGTCATCCGTGATACCCTTGTATTGGCTATACGTTGCGTTGGCTGTGAAGGTGAAACCGCCCCAAGCAACCCACTTCAACTCGGCACTTGCCCATTGGTTGAAATAGCGGTTTTGCCTCGAAGCAATGGCGTTGTTGTTGTCATTAATATTGTAGCCAACGTTGTAGGCCATCGAGAAGTCCAAGTTCTCCGAAATGTTGCTACTCAACTGCGCACCACCGTTGTAGTATTGTCCCTTCATAATGTTCACTTCGCCATTGAGTTTACTCGGTGAGTTGCTGAAATTGGCGTTGGCTCTGAAGGTGATGTTACTCTTGATGAACGAGAGCGGGAAGCCATAGCTAATACCCGAATAGATGTGCCAATTACCGCCATCGTAGTAGTTCTCATACTTGGTGTAGGTGTTGCCTGCACCGAGTAGTTGATTGTCGTATTTCTCCAACACGAAGTCGGGTTGGTTCATAATGGAGGAGTTGATGATGGCCCTTGTGCTGCCCCACACACCTCCGTGAATCATAAACGTGCGACCCTTCTCGATGTTGGTGTTAGTGTAGAATGCGTTGAACTGATGCGAGTAGCTCGGCTTCAAATTGGGGTTACCCTCTGTGTAGGTGTTGCCACTTACGGTGATAGCGTCCTGTAATTGGTCGATGCTGGGGTTGTTGGTGTTGCTCCTAAATCTCAAACGCAACATATTCTGTTTGTTGAAATTAATTGTGGCATTACCCGTGTAGGTTACATCTTGGAACGTGTAGTGCGGGTGCGCGCCCTGGGGCAATATCTGCTTGGAGTCGAGCGAAGAGTACTGATAGTTCACCTTGGCGAAGAACTTAACCTTCTGTGTGGAATAGTTGAATCCGGGGCCGATTTGGTGAAGCGAATAGCCGCTCTCGCTGATGTTGCTCAACAACTTACCCAACTCTTCGTTCAACACTTCGTTAACGAATACGTCGGTGACCATATTCTGGTCGCTGAATTGGTGCCGGAACTCATACTCAACGTCGAGTTGTGAACTCTTGCTCAGTGGCTCGGTATAGGTAATCTCGCCCCTTACACTATTACTACTCGACAACCTTTCAATGTCCCTCATATATGTGGAGTCGGAGGGGATTGTAAAGGTGTATAATGGTTTATTCCACGAGTTGTTGGTGCTCCAACTACCGCCACCATTGATGGTCAGCGTGCGGCCGGGCTTGCCCAAACGTGTACGATAGAGCATAAAAATTCTACCATTGGTACCAATCCTCTCGTCATTACCCGTGGTACTCATCTGCTTCTCAACCTGAGAGGTGTTTCCATCAATGGTTGTACTCTCGGAGTTGCTAATGCTGTTGTAGTTCTGCAAGCTGATATTGGCACGCAACATCAACGACTGCGTTTTGCTGAACTTGTAGTCGGCACGCAGATTCAGACGATGGTTCCAATTCTCCTTGTCGGAGGAGTTCGATTCGTTGTAGAGCTGAGTGTAGTCGCCTGCATATGTAGTGCGCTCCTCAGTTTGCTCGTTGATGGTGTTGGAATGGTTGAAGAAATAGCTACCCTGCAACTCCAACTTCTTCCATTGGTTGGCGTAGTTCAGACCCACCGACTGCACTGTGGAGATACCCGACATAGGGCTAACCATAAAGTTTTGAGCCTGCCTGTAGCCTCCCATACCGCCACCGCCACCACGCGACGAAGCGACCTTACCCGATGAGGTTGCACCCACGATATCTTCAAAGGAGAAGTTGAGCTGGTTGATGTTGTTGGCCATCGCAATGACGGAGAGTTTCTCGTCGCCATTGAAGCGGTTGACGTTACCACCCACAGAGTAGAGGTCGGGATAACCGTAACTACCATAGAGCTTACCGAAGATACCTTTGCGCTTGCCGAGCTTGGTTACGATGTTGAGAGCCTTGAAGCCCTCGCCATCATCGAGTCCTGTGAACTCTGCCTTGTCGGAGAGTTTGTCGTAGACCTCCACCTTGGAAATCATCTCTGCGGGGATGGTCTTGATGGTGGTCGACACGTCCTCGCCAAAGAACTCCTTGCCGTCTACGTATACTTTCTGCACGCTCTCGCCTTGTGCGTCCACCGAGCCGTCGTGGTTTACGGTGATGCCGGGCATTTTTTTGAGCAAACCCTCGGCGCTTGCATCCCTTGCGGTCTTGAATGCGGAGGCGTTGTAGCTCACGGTGTCGCCCTTTTGTGAGGTGCCCATATAGCCCTTGATTTGGATGTCCTCAAGGATTTTGGCGTCTTGCTTGAAGCGGATTGTGCCAAGTTTTGTGAGCGAGGAGCCCACTTTCACCTCCTGTGTGTGGTCCTTGTAACCGAGGTAGGTGATAACCATCTTGTAGGTTGCGGGGGCGAGGTTTTTGATAGAAATCACGCCCTGATAGCCTGAAGTGTAGTAGAGTTGCTTTTGTGTTTTCAAGTTGGTCAGTTCCACCACGGCACCATTGATGCCCTCACCGGAGACGGCATCTTTGAGCGTTGCGCTAATTGCACCGCTGTTTTGGGCCATAAGCGTGGATGCTGCACACAAAATGCAACACGCCAAAACGACTAATCTCTTCATTTTCTGTGTTTAACTTACCTTTTTTTCTAACCCTCTTTTTCGGGGGAATAACCTGCTGAAACGGAGTAGACCTATGTGTGTGGGTCTGCTTGCCTAAACTATTTGCCTAACTATTTGTTTGCACACTCTGCGTTGGGAGTGGGGCAGCACTTGGGTGCTTTGGGAGCGCACGATTTGCGCTGCTGATAGTGCTCTTTGAGGAGAGCCTGCTGCTCGGGGGTGAGCAGGGCGTTAATCTCCTGACGTACAGCCTTGCGAGCCTCACGACTTGCGGCGTTGAGGTGGGGACGACGGTGAGGTTTGTTGCACTCTGCCTTCTTTGCGCACTCTGCCTTCTTGTCGCAGGGTTTGTTGCACTCTGCCTTCTTGTCGCAGGGTTTGTTGCACTCGGCTTTCTTTGCGCACTCTGCTTTCTTGTCGCAGGGTTTGTTGCACTCGGCTTTCTTTGCGCACTCTGCTTTCTTGTCGCAAGGTTTGTCGCACTCTGCCTTCTTTGCGCACTCTGCTTTCTTGTCGCAAGGTTTGTCGCACTCTGCTTTCTTTGTGCACTCTGCCTTCTTGTCGCAAGGTTTGTTGCACTCGGCTTTCTTTGCGCACTCTGCTTTCTTGTCGCAAGGTTTGTTGCACTCGGCCTTCTTTGCGCACTCTGCCTTCTTATCGCAAGGTTTGTCGCACTCTGCTTTCTTGTCGCAAGGTTTGTTGCACTCTGCCTTCTTTGCGCACTCTGCCTTCTTGTCGCAGGGTTTGTCGCACTCTGCCTTCTTTGCGCACTCTGCTTTCTTATCACACTTGGGGCCGTGCTGTTTGTCGGGGCACTTAACCTCGCCCTCGTGTTTCTTGCACGACTTAATCTCCTTCTGAATTTGTTTGCCCTGCTTCAGGTAGACGGCATAGACTGCTTTCTCCTGTGCATCATCGAGGCTGACGATTTCGTCAAGTTTCTCGGTTTTGCGCTCGGCATACTCTTTAGCGTTGAACTTGCACTCGTTCTGGGCGCACGACATCATCATAACGCCTGCGGCTGCAATAGCCAAAATCCTAAAAGTTTTCATAAGGTAGTTTTTTTGTATGGTTAAATAATTAAACATTATCCCTGTTCTCGGAAAACAAAAATAGGACACTTTTTCTTACCATACATTATATATGGGGGTGAAACGACCAAATTAGGGGGTGAACCGACCACGACAAAGGCCAAACCGACCGCCAAACACCTCCTCTGTGGAGTGTTCGCGGCCGTAACTGCAAATATGTTTGTGGGTGGAATTAGTTGCCCGCAGCGAGCCAGCCCTTGAATTCTGAGGTGCGGGCCTTGCTGATGATTATGCGCTCGGGGGTGGGCACGGAGAGGTTTACGGCCAATCGGCTGCCAAACCACACCGAGATGTCCTTGATGGCTTTGCGGGAGATGATAAACTGACGATTGGCACGGAAAAAGTCCTCCTCGGAGAGCCTTCCGTAGATGCTCTCCAGTGTGCCCTCCGTGGGGTACGACTTGCCCTCCAGAGAGGTTACGCTCACCTTCTCCTCCGAGGTGTGGAAGAAGGCGATTTGCTCCTCGCCGAGGGGTACGATGCGGTCTTTGACCTGCACAAGCAGGGTGGTGTGTCGCCTACGCTCGGCCACCATACTATCCACCCTTCGGGTGTAGTCGCTCCTCTGGGGCGAGGTTAGAGTCAGAAACTTACCAACGGCTCTCTCCAAGTCGCTGCGTTTGAGGGGTTTGAGGATGTAGTCTATGCTGTTCACTCGGAACGCTTCAAGCGCATACTGGTCGTAGGCGGTGGTGAAGATTATGGGACACGAAATGGTGGTGGTGTCGAAGATGCGGAAGGCATTACCGTCGGCCAAGTGGATGTCCAAAAATACGAGGTCGGGCATTGCGTTGGAGGCAAACCACTCGCAACTCTCCCCAACACTCTCCAACGTTGCCACCACCTCCATCTGTGGGTACAACTCGCCAAGCAACACCCGAAGGTTGCGTGCGGCAGCGGTCTCGTCCTCTATGATGATGGCTCTCATTATTGTGCGTTGTTGGTGGGGTTAAGAATGGGAAGTTTCACGGTGAAGGTGCGCCCATCGTTCTCCACCCTCACGGTGCGTCCCGTGAGGAGTTCGTAGCGGTGTGAGAGGTTGCTCAGGCCAATGCCGGTACTCTCTTCGGCCTCGAGTTTGGGTTGTATGGTGTTGGCCACCACAATATAGCCCTCCTCGGTGGTGATGCGGATGGTCATCGGGTGGGCCGAGGTTATGGTGTTGTGCTTCACGGCGTTCTCAATCAGTGGCTGGATGGAGAGGGGTGGCAACTTGTGCCCATAGAGAGCCTTGTCTACCTCCACCTCCACGTGCAACTTGCCCGCATAGCGGATTTCCAACAGATATTTGTAGGCCTCCAGGAAGTGGAGCTCACTCTCCACGGTGGTCATCTCGGCCGTACCATCTTGGATGATGTAGCGGTAGGTGTCGGACATCTGGTCGATGTAGACCAGCGCATCCTCCTTTTTCTCCTCCCTCACGAGCATCGAGAGCGAGTTGAGTGAGTTGAAGAGGAAGTGCGGATTGACCTGATTTACAAGGGTGTTGTACTGCCACGTGAGGTTTTCGTTCTTGAGCCTTTCGTTCTCCACCTCAATCTCCTGCTGCTTGTAGTGCATTTGGTAGATTTTGCCATAGAGAACGGCGATGACGTAGGTGGCCGAGAGCTTCAGCACCAACATTGGATTGAAAATGCTGCGTGCGGTGGCGGTGATAACGATGTCGCCGCGCCTTGTGAGCTGTGGTGCCACAAAGTAGAAGAGCAGCAGCAAGCCCAAACAAAGGAGCAACCTCCACACGTAGCCCCACTTCTCCCTGCGCATCGGGGTGGTCATTATCCACAGGAGCAACATCGCCACAACCACATAGAAGAGCATATCCACCCACATAAACAGACGCCCCTTTTCGCTCATCCAAGGGTTGCTGTGGTGGCGTTGTTTGGATAGTTGTCGGGAGATACTCTCCTCGCGGATGATGACCTCCTCGCCGCGCTCCTGCTCGCCCACGCTCTCCACTGTTGCCTTACCCTGCTCCTGCTCACCACTGCTCTCCGCTACCACCACTACATTGTTCTGCTCGGGGGTAGCCTCCACCACCTGCTCGGTTGCGGGCCTGTGGGGCTCACTCTCCTGTCGGTTGTGGTTGGAACTCTCCACCATAATAAATACAAGGTAGGAGAAATTGACCACCACCGAAATGAGGATGGCGATGAGCAGGTTGAGTGCGAGTGTTCTACGGTTGGTTGTGGGTTTCATCTCTCTGGGGAGTTGGGTGTGCGGTGAGGGTGGGGGAGCCAACTACTCCTCTTCCTTATTGACGAAATACTCGGGGAACCAAGTTGCGTAGTGCATATAGTCCCTTGTGGTGCGCTCGAGGGTGTTGGTACGCTGCTCGGGAGAAACCTCTTTGAGCCTCTTTGCGGGCACTCCGGCATAGAGTCCGTTGGGCTCCAACACAGCATTGGACAACACGAGTGCTCCGGCTGCGATGATGCAACCTTCGCCCACCTTGGCATTGTCGAGCACCGTGGCACCCATACCAATCAGACAGCCGTTGCCAATCTCTGCGCCGTGGATTATGGCGTTGTGGCCCACGCTCACGCCGTCGCCTAATATGGTTACCGAGGGGTGGGGCGAGAGGTCGTAGGTGGCGTGCAGACAGGCTCCGTCCTGGATGTTGCACCTCTTGCCGATGCGGATGGCGTTCACGTCGCCCCTGATGACGGCTCCAAACCAGATGCTGCTCTCGTCGCCAATCTCCACATTGCCCACGATGGTAGCGTTCTCTGCCACCATACAGTTCTTACCAATCTTCGGGGTGTAGCCCCTCACTTCTTTTATTATTGCCATAGCCTTCGTTTGTGTAATCCTGACCTATAATTTTGAATTTTGAATTTTCTCGGGTATCTTTTTTAATACCCGTCCTTAATTTTGAATTTTGGCAAATGCGAGTAAGCGAGCGCAAAGGCTGCTTGCAGACTCTGCCGAGCGGGAGCATTTTAGACAAAACAACGTTTTGTCAATTTTGAATTCTCAATTCCCTTTCGCTTCTTGCCAAATGGCTTCCATCTCGTTGAGGGTCATATCGCCCAACGACTTGCCCATCTCGGTAGCCCTCTTTTCGATGTGTTGGAAACGGCTGATGAACTTCTTGTTGGTGCGCTCGAGTGCATTCTCGGGGTCTACACCGTAGAGCCTTGAAGCGTTGATGAGCGCAAAGAAGAGGTCGCCAATCTCCTCCTCAAGGGCCTCCTGATTGCCACAGCGCACCTCGGCCTCCACCTCGCCAATCTCCTCGCGCACTTTGTCCCACACATCCTCTTTCTGCTCCCAATCGAAGCCTGCCGAGGCGGCCTTCTGACCGATGCGGTAGCCTTTGACCATTGCGGGCAACGAGCGAGGTACTCCTGCCAACACTCCACCTGCGGCTTTGCGTTCCTTCTTGGCTTTCTCCTTGAGTTTGAGCATCTCCCAATTGTGGATAACCTCCTGTGCGCCCTCGGCCTGCACGTCGCCATAGACGTGGGGGTGGCGGTAGATGAGTTTGTCGCAGAGGTAGTTGCACACGTCGGCAAAGTCGAAACGGCCCTGCTCTTCGCCCATTTTGGAGTAGAACACGATGTGGAGCAACACGTCGCCCAACTCCTCACGTATGCCGTCGAAGTTGTCGTCGGTGATGGCGTCCACGAGTTCAAAACACTCCTCTATGGTGTTGTTACGCAGCGAGTGGAAGGTCTGTTCTCTGTCCCAGGGGCACTTTTCGCGCAGGGTGTCCATCACCTCCAAGAGCCTTGCTGCGGCTTCGAGTTTCTTTTCGTACATAACGGTTTTCGTTCAATAAACGTTCTAATTGTGTTGCAAAGATACTCTTTTCGCCAAAATTTTTTTTACATTTGTGAGAAATATTATTCTCACTCCGAACTATGACACTCAAACGACTCTTCATACTGCTTTGTGCGCTCACTTCGGCTTGTGGCCTGTTTGGTCAGGAGGGAGCGGACATCAGGCCCGGCGACACCCGCTTGGGCGACTACCTGCCGCTGCTCCACGGCCGTAGGGTGGGGGTGCTGACCAACCACACGGGCGTGGTTGAGGGGAGCCACATTGTCGATACGCTCATCAGCTGCGGAGTGAACGTTACGGCCATTTTTGCGCCCGAACACGGCTTTCGTGGCACCTACAGCGCAGGCGAGGCGGTGGCCTCCACAAGGGATGCCTACACGGGCGTAGAGATTATCTCCCTCTATGGCAAAAACCGCACCCCGAGGGCAAATGATGTGTTCAAGACCGACATTGTTGTGGTTGATATACAAGACGTTGGACTGCGCTACTACACCTACCTCTCCACCCTCTACCTGATGATGCAGATTTGTGCCGAGGTGGGAGTGCCTGTGTTGGTGCTCGATAGGCCCAATCCCAACGGTATGTATGTGGATGGCCCCATTCTGGATGTGGCCTACCGCTCGTTTGTGGGTATGTTGCCCATCCCCATTGTCCACGGTATGACCTTGGGCGAACTGGCGCGAATGATTAACGGCGAGGGGTGGCTCGAAGGGGGTGTGAAGTGCGACCTCACGGTGGTGCCTTGCCTCGGCTACCGCCGCTCTATGCAATACACCCCACCCATTGCCCCATCGCCCAACCTGCCCAACCTCCAAGCCATAAGGCTCTACCCCTCGCTGTGCTACTTTGAGGCTACCCCCGTGAGCGTGGGCAGGGGTACTGAATTCCCATTCCAGACCTATGGCCACCCACAATTGGAGGGCGATGTGGAGTTTACTCCCGTGGCCAAGCAGGGTGCTCGCCGTCCTCCGCAGGAGGGTGTGCTGTGTAGGGGCGTGGACCTCCGAGAGGTGCCGCTTGACTCACTCACGGCGGAGAAGATAGACCTCCGCTACCTTGTTGGGGCCTACAAACAACTCGGCCTTGGTAACGACTTCTTTTTGAGCAACTTTTTTGAAAAACTCGTGGGCGTGGGCTATGTGAGGGAGATGATTCTCGCAGGCTACACTGCCGAACAAATTGAGGCTGCTTGGGAGGCCGACGTGGAGCAATTCAAACAACAACGTAAACCATACCTTATCTATGAAGAGTAGCTCTCTCCGAGTGGTGCTCACGGCACTGCTCCTATGCTCGGCTTTTGTGGCCGAGGCTACGGCTGTGCCCTCGTTGGACCTTGTACCCTTGCCACGCAAGGTGGAGCAGAGCGAGGGCGAGTTTCGCTTCACCTCTGCCACCACCGTCTACTGCCCTGTGCCCCAACTGCGGGCCTACCTTGCCGACTATCTCCCCACCTTTGCGTGGCGTAGTGTGCGCAGCCGTGTGGAGGTGCGCATCAACCCCTCGTTGGGGTTGCCGAAGGAGGGCTACCGATTGAGTGTGCAGAGCGACAAGGTGTTGGTTGAGGGTGCCGACTATGCAGGTGCTTTCTATGGTGCGCAGACTCTACTGCAACTCTTCCCGCCGCAGGTCTACGAGGGCGATTTCCGCTCGCCTTGTGCGCTGCCCTGCGTGGAGATTACCGATTGGCCCGAGTACCCCTACCGTGGCCAACACCTCGATGTGGCCCGCACCTTTATGTCGGTGGAGGAGGTTAAGGAGTACATCTCCCACCTCGCCTGCCACAAAATCAACCGACTCCACTTCCACCTCACCGACGACCAGGGTTGGAGGGTGGAGATTGCCTCCCACCCCGAACTCACCTCGGTTGGAGCGTGGAGGGGTGGCGATAGCCCCATCTGGGCCGTCTACGGTAGTCTGGACAAGAAATATGGTGGCTACTACACCCAGGACGAATTGCGCGAGTTGGTCGCTTGGGCAGCCCAACGGGCCATTACCATAATTCCCGAAGTGGACCTGCCCGGCCACAGCCTTGCCATCGGTAAGGTCTACCCCGAGGTGCTCTGCCCCGTGGAGAGGGACAACAGCCGTGCTGCGGGCTACGACAGGCGCAATGTGTGGTGTGTGGCGAGGGAGGAAAACTACGCCCTGCTGGACGACATCTTCCGTGAGTTGTCCGACATTTTCCCCTCCGAGTGGATACACATCGGTGGCGACGAGGTGGGTATGAGCCAGTGGAAGGAGTGCCCCCACTGCTCGGCTCTCTACAAGCAGAATGGTTACACCGACTATGCCCAACTTGAGGCCCACTTCCTCAATAGGGTAGTGGAGATTGTGGCTCGCTATGGCAAACGCCCCGTGGTGTGGAACGAGGCCATCAATGGTGGCAACCTCACGCGGGAGGCTCTGGTGTGTGGCTGGGATGGCATAAAACCTTGTAGGAAATCCACCGCCGAGGGCTACCGCACGGTGATAATGCCCGCACAGTGGTTCTACTTCGATATGCGCCAAGCGCCTCACGAGATGGGCCACAACTGGGCCGGTGTGGTCAGCACCGAGAAGTGCTACTCGTTCAACCTCGACGAGCAGGGTTTTTCGCCCGAACAAAAGGCTCTGGTTGAGGGCTTTGAGGGTGCTTTCTGGAGCGAGATACACCTCTCGGCACGTCCCCATTTTGAGAGCTACGTGGAGTATATGACCTTCCCCCGAGTGTGTGCCGTGGCCGAAATTGGGTGGACTCCACAGCAACTGCGCAAGTGGAGCGAATTTGAGGCCCGACTGAAGGGCCACGCCGGGCGTATGGATGCTATGGGCATCGACCACCGTAGCGGCCCTGCACCCAAACCTGCGGGCAAAGTGATTACCCCCAAGATGGCAATGACCACCTCAATGCCTATGAGCAAGGAGGAGGCTTTGGGCAAACTCTCGGCCTACGCCAACGATTGGGGCTACACCACCAAGCGCACCTGCCACGAGGGCGATTGGGTGCTGTGGGAGTTTGCTCAACCCATTGACAACGTGGGCGTTGAACTCACCACGGGCTACCGCCACGTGCCCCGAGGGGTGGTGTCGGCCGGTGTGATTGAGGTGAGCACCAATGGCAAAGATTTCCGCCGCGTGGCCGACCTGAACAACGGCTCGGCAACCATCCGCATCAACCGCCCCACCAAGGCCATCCGTTTGCGTTGTACCGCAACGGGCAATGGCGACACATTTGTGCTCCTCCAATATCCCGTCATTCGGAAAAATAATTAGTAATTAGTAAAGAGTAAAGAGTAAATAGTGCGGAGCAATAGGATGTCCCTATTGCTCCTATTTTTTTATTCCTCCTATTCTTCCTATCAGCCCCCTAATTTCTTGCTCTTGCTCAATAATTTTCCATTTTCAATTTTCCATTTTCAATTTTATACTTATTTTTGTAAGTTAATTGCACCACTACGTGGTGTGGATGACCGAAAATGCAGAAAATGAGAAACTAAAAAACATATCAAACACTATGAACATTTCGTACAATTGGCTCAAAAACTATCTGGAAAGCGACCTGACTGCCGAAGAGGCTTCTGTAATTCTCACCGACATAGGTCTGGAAATTGAGGAGTTCGAGAAAATCGAGGCTGTTAAGGGCGGTCTTAGCGGCGTGGTTGTGGGTGAGGTACTCACCTGCGAGGACCACCCCGATTCGGACCACCTTCACATCACCACCGTGGACGTTGGTGCAGCCGAGCCTCTGGGCATTGTTTGTGGCGCAGCCAACTGCCGCAAGGGTCTGAAGGTTATGTGTGCCACCGTGGGTGCCGAGTTGCACCCCACCGGTAGCGACGAGGTGTTCAAAATCAAACGCAGCAAGATTCGTGGCGTGGAGTCGCTCGGTATGCTTTGCGCCGAGGACGAACTCGGCATCGGCACCGGCCACGAGGGCATTATGGAACTTGCCGAGGATGCAGTGCCGGGCACTCCCGCAATGGAGTACCTCGGCTTGCAGGACGACTACCTGCTCGGCATTGGCCTCACCCCCAACCGTATTGACGCTGCTTCGCACTATGGCGTGGCACGCGACTTGGCAGCCTACCTGCGCTCGCAGGGCCGCACCGCCAACCTCCACCTGCCCAGCGTGGAGAACTTCAAGGTGGACAACACCTCAAGGGCTACGGCCGTGAGGGTGGAGAACCACGAGGCTGCTCCGAGGTATGCGGGTGTGAACATCTCGGGTGTGAAGATTGCTCCCTCGCCCCAATGGTTGCAGAGCGCACTGAGGGCCATCGGTATCAACCCCAAGAACAACGTGGTGGACGTAACCAACTATGTGCTCCACGAACTCTGCCAGCCCCTGCACTCCTTCGATGCCGACAAGATTGAGGGCAATCAGGTGGTTGTGCGCACCTGCCCTGCGGGTACCAAATTCCGCACCCTCGATGGCGTGGAGCGTACCTTGTCGGAGGCCGACCTGATGATTTGCGACAGCGAGAAGCCTATGTGTATCGCAGGTGTCTTTGGTGGCGAGCACTCGGGCGTGAGCGAGGCCACCACCAACGTATTCCTTGAGGCTGCCTACTTCAACCCCGTGTGGGTGCGCAAGACCGCCAAGAGGCACGCCCTTTCGACCGACTCTTCGTTCCGCTTCGAGAGGGGTATCGACCCCAACATCACCGTCTATGCGCTCAAACGTGCAGCCCTGCTCATCAAGGAGTTGGCAGGTGGTGAGATTACCTCGGAGATTGTGGACATCTGCCCCGCACCTGTGGCTCCCTTCAAGATTGACATCACCTACGATTATATCAACAACCTCATCGGTAAGGAGATTGGCACGGAGAAGATTAAGGAGATCCTCCGCAGCCTTGAAATCAACATCACCGCCGAGAACGAGGGTGGTTTGAGCGTGGAGGTGCCTCCCTACAGGGTGGATGTGCAGAGGCCTGCCGACCTTGTGGAGGAGATTTTGCGCATCTATGGCTACAACAACGTGGAGATTCCCACCCACGTCAATTCCACGCTCTCCTATGAGCAGAAACCCAACCCCGACCGCCTGCGCAATATGGTCAGCGATATGCTTTCGGCGGGTGGCTTTGCCGAGGTGATGAACAACTCGCTCTCCAAGAGTGGCTACTACGAGGGCTCGGCTCTCTTTCCTGCCGAGAACTGCGTGAAGATTATGAACCCCCTGAGTGCCGACTTGGGTGTTATGCGCCAGACTCTGCTCTTCGGACTTATGGAGGTGGTGCAACTCAACGTGAACCACAAGGCCCAGAGCGTGAAGGTATATGAGTTTGGTAACACCTACTCCTACAACGCCGAGCGCAAAGAGGAGGGTGGCTTGGCTCCCTACTCGGAGGGTATGCACTTGGCTGTGGCCGTTGCGGGTGCCCACACTACCCAGTCGTGGAACAGCAAGGGCGAGCAGACCGACTTCTTCCGCCTCAAAGCTGTGGCCGAGAAACTCCTGCGCCGCTTCGGTATGGACATCTACACCCTGCGTAGCGAGCCCCTTGCCAACGAGTGCTTCTCGGAGGGTTTGAGCCTCAAGGCCGGCAACAAGGAGCTACTTTATGTGGGTGCCGTGTCGCCCGCACTGCGCAAGAAATTCGACCTCAAAGGGGATGTCTACTATATGGACGTGGACTTCGACACCCTCGTTAAGTTCACCCGTAAACACAAGGTGGCCGCCAAGGAGTTGGCCAAATTCCCCGCGGTGAAGAGGGACCTCGCACTGCTCGTGAACGAAAGTGTTTCGTATGCCGAGTTGAGGCAGATTGCCTTCCAGACCGAGAAGAAACTGCTCAAAGATGTAACCCTCTTTGATGTCTACACGGGCGACAAGTTGGAGGCAGGCAAGAAGTCCTACGCCCTCGGCTTTGTGTTGCAGGACGAGAGCCGCACGCTGGACGATAAGACCATCGACAACACGATGAATCGCCTGATTGACGCCTTTGCCAAGAAGGCAGGTGCCACCATCAGGTAAGTAACATTATCAACACCATAATTTTGCACACGCTATGAAGAAACTTTTTCTGCTCGCACTGACCGTGTTGGCCTCCACTACGCTCTTTGCACAAAAGGCAAGCCTGTCGTATCAGGAGTCGTCTGCACGTAGCCTTGAGCCGGCCCATTCGGTTATGATTACCCCCTTTGTTGCCGATATGCAACTGCTGGGCGACCGCATCTCCTACACTGAGAGCGAGGCTTTTGCCAACTATGCCATCACGAGTGATATTGTTACTCTGATTCCCACCTTCAAGAACATTGCCCTCTCGCGTGCCGCACGCCACCACAAGGCAGATGCCATTGTGGCTGCCACGGTGGATGTCATCACCAACAATGCGGGGCGCATTGAGATTACCATTTCGGGCTATCCGGTGAAGTACATCAACTTCCGTAATGCCAAAATGGAGGACGTGGAGTTGCAACTCAAGGCTCAACAGATTGGCACCAAGGAAGATGTCTTTGACGATAGGAACAAAAACACGACCGTTATAAAATAGTATACATTATTTAATATGAAGAAGCTTGTATTGATTGTTGCCGCTTTGCTGATTGGCTTGTCGGCAGAGGCACAACTTGTGAGGAGCTCGGCTCTCGTTGTGACCAAAGAGGAGATGCCTCCCGTGGAACTTGGCTGGAAACACATTGTGGATGCCCAACTCGGTACGTCTGGTTACGGTTTCTGCGGAGGTTTGCACTACATAGCAGGCTACCGCTTCTCCGAAAACCTTTTAGCGGGTGTCGGTGTTGGTTATGAACACATCGGTAATGGATTCCCCAGGTGTTTTATTGATTCAGAGCCCAATGTGCATTTTGAAATATCGGACGACAATGAGAGTGCAGTACCTCTCTACCTGCACGGTCGTTACTATTTTTCCGACAATGAGTGGGCACCCTATGTTGGTGTGAGTGCCGGTCTCTATTTGGCAAAGAGGGTTGAAGTAATCAAGGCAAACTATATTTATACCGACTTGGAGTGGGAGCTTGGTTATTATGACTGGGAAAATGCAGAGGTGGTGAAAAAACTCTCCTCCACTTCGTTCTATTTTGACCTTAATGTTGGTCTGAACCACCGCCTTACTGCCACGCGCGATTTGGCCTTCTATGGAGGTCTTAAATTGTGGGGCGAACCGTGCTACTTTGGAGCTATTAACTCATTGGATAAACGCACTGAGAGTAGCGTAGGGGTCTATGTTGGTACAAGCATAACCTTCTAAAAAGGACTCCAAAAACAGGATACCCAAACAACAAGCGGCCTCCCATCGTTGGGAGGCCGCTTGTTGTTATACAACTTCTAACCTATCGCAGTAGTTCGTTATGCGTTCTTCTTGCCAAAGACAAACTGCGAGGAGATTTCCCTGTAGTTGTGTACGCGCTCAATCACATCGGCCAACATATCGGCCACGCTGAGCACGGTGAACTTGGAGGTGTCCTTGTCGGTGCGCAAGGGGAGGGTGTCGGTTACGATAACCTCGGTGAGTGCGCTCTCGGCGATGCGCTCATAGGCGGGACCACTCAACACGGGGTGGGTGATGACGGCCCTGACGCTCGCTGCTCCCATCTCCATAAACATACCTGCTGCCTTGGTGAGGGTACCTGCGGTATCAACCATATCGTCAAAGATGAGAATATCCCTACCTTTAACCTCGCCAATGGCGGTCATTGTGCCCACCACGTTGGGCCTCTCACGGTGCTTGTGGCAGATTACCAGCGGAGCCTCAAGGTAGGAGGCGTAGCTGTTGGCCCTCTTGGCACCACCGATGTCGGGAGTAGCCACCGAGAGGTTCTCCAGGTGCATATTCTTGATGTAGGGAACAAACACCTTCGAAGCGTAGACGTGGTCCACGGGGATGTCGAAGAAGCCCTGAATTTGGTCGGCGTGGAGGTCGATGGTGATAACCCTGTCGCAACCTGCGGCCGAGAGAAGGTTGGCTACCAACTTGGCACCAATGGGCACCCTTGGGCGGTCCTTGCGGTCCTGACGAGCCCAACCGAAGTAGGGCATAACTGCTACCACCATATGTGCCGAAGCCCTGCGTGCTGCGTCAATGGTGAGCAACAACTCCATAAGGTTCTCTGCTGGGGGAGGGGTGGATTGAACGATGAACACGGTGCAACCGCGGATGCTCTCGTTGAATGCGGGCTGGAATTCGCCATCGCTAAATCTGCTGACAGTCAGGTCGCCAAGTTCCACGCCGTAGCTCTTGGCAATCTTTGCAGCCACAGCCTCGGAGCCGGTGCAAGCAAAGATTTTAAGTTTATGAATAGCCATTTGTGTGTTTGTGGGTTAATTGTAATGCAAATTTAGGACCTATTTGGTAAATATGCAATTTTACTCTGCCGATTTATCAACATTCGCCAAACATTCTGCAACAAAACCGAGAATTTCCTCCCTGCCGCGACCTTTGGAAGAGGAGGTGGCAAACATCGGGGGCAACTCCTCCCACCACTCCGAGAGTGCTTTGCGGTAGGCTTCGATGTTGAGGTTGGTCTGTCGTTGGCTCTGCTTGTCGGTCTTGGTGAAAACCACCCCAAAGGGTATGCCCTCACGGCCGAGTAGTTGCATAAAGTCAAGGTCAATCTTCATCGGTGCGTGGCGACTATCTACCAACACGAACAGAAAGTAGAGCCCTTTGGCCTTGGTAACGTAGTCGGTGATGATGGTGGCAAACTCCTTGCGCACGCTCTGCGAGGTGCGGGCATAGCCATAGCCGGGCAGGTCCACCAGCCACCACCTCTCATCGCACAAGAAGTGGTTGATGAGTTTGGTCTTGCCGGGGGTGGCCGACACCTTGGCTATCTTGCTCTCGGTGAGCATATTGATAAGCGAGGACTTGCCCACGTTGCTCCTGCCGATGAAGGCAAACTCGGGCTTGCCGTGGTCGGGTATCTGGGATAGTTTTGAACTGCTGAATTTGAATACTGCTTTCATATTCCGCTGAGGTGCTCTGTTTTTTTTCGTGCGGCACAAAGGTATAAAATTGTTTTTGATTTTGCCACGCTCTCGGCTGTTGGGCAAGGATTTTGCGATGTGAAGGGGTGTAAATCAAAAACCTTTTGCGTTATGAAAAAGTCCATAGTAATTGTTGGTGCTGCCATTGTTGCCGCACTCGCCACGGTGCCCTTGGTTGTTACGGGCATCCGTTCCACTTCCACTCCCACCGAGGCCCCTGCCGACCAACGCCACGAGCGTGAACTTAGCGAAAAACATCGTGAACGCATCGCCCGCCGCAAGGCCCGCCAAGCGGCCTATGAGCGATTTATCGACTCCACGGTGCTCTCCCACAACTTTGTGTTCAACCCCTCAATGTTCAACGTGGAGCCTGCGGGTGGCAGCCACCTTATCAGCAACCCCAATGCCGAACTTGCCATCTACTCCGATTGGGCCGACATCTGCCTGCCCTACTATCGTGGCTTTGTGCCCCCATACAGGCTTGCGGTGGTCAATACGATTGTAACCTCACTCAATGGCTACACCACGGTGCAGACCGATGATGGGTGGACTGTGAGTTTCGACTCGTGGCTCTACTCCGGCAACGAGTACACCTTCACGCTCCAAATCTACTCCTCCACGGGCGGTGCGCAGTTGCAAATGAGTTCCAACTTCTATCCCACCACCACCTATTGGGGCTCCATCAGCGCAGTACACTGACGGGGCGAAAGAGTAAAGAGTAATTAGTAATTAGTAAATATTTGTTTATCACTCTTATCACTCCTATTTAACTACTCACAAACCACTCCGTGGCCGATGGCGGTGGGCAACACCCACACCACTCTGCCACGGTGGTTTTTCTTGTCGTGGCCCATTGAGGCGAGCAGTGACTCCTCTGGCAGGTCGGTAGAGGTAGGCAACCCATATCGCTCCAGCACCGCCACGATGCGGCGCAGGTCGCCCTCGCTCAGCAAATTCCTGTCCACAGCCATTTGGGCCGCACGCACAAGGCCTATGGCCACCGCCTCGCCGTGGGTGTAGTCGTGGGTAAGGCTCTCGATGGCGTGGGCGAGAGTGTGTCCGAGGTTGAGTTTGCGGCGCTCGCCACCCTCCAGCAAATCACGCTGCACGATGTCGCACTTGACTGCCGCAGCACGGCGCACCACCTCATCGAAGAGTGCTGTGTTGCCCCTCAGGCTCTCAATATCGTTCTGTTCGCACAACTCAAAGAGGGCGCTGTCGCCAATGATGGCGGTTTTGACCACCTCGGCCATACCGGAGCGCAACTCCCTCGGGCCGAGAGTGTTGAGTAAGGCCACATCGCACACCACAAAGGCTGCGGGCGCAAAGCAACCGACCATATTTTTGTAGCCCCCGAAGTTCACTCCACATTTGCCCCCAATGGCTGCATCCACCTGTGCCAGCAGGGTGGTGGGCACAAGTCCGAAGCCCACACCACGCATATAGGTGGCTGCCACAAAGCCCACAAGGTCGGTGGTTATGCCACCTCCAATGCCGAGCAGAAAGGTGCTCCTGTCGGCTCCCATCTGCACCAGACGCTCCCAAATGGTGGATGCGGTTGCAAGGTTCTTGTTCTCCTCTGAGGCGTTAATCAGAATGACCTCCTCCAAGCCCAACTCTGCGCACACACGCTCCACATTGCGGTCGGCCACGGCCACCACTCTTGCCCCCTGTGGGAGCAGTTCGGGGAGCAAATCTTTGGCTCTTCCCACGCACACTCGGCTGGTCAGAGTGTGGGCAAAATTGATTTTGAGTTCTTCGTGCATAAAAAACATACTTTTTATTTTATACAAAGGTAGCACAAAACGGCATAAATTACTACCTTTGTGGCCGTAAAAATAAAGAGAACTCAGAGAAAGAAGATGCAGAAACTACGCAACATCGCAATTATCGCACACGTGGACCACGGAAAAACAACCCTCGTGGACAAGATGATTCTTCAGGCCAACCTCATTCGCAACCAGGAGGCAAGCGGTACGCTTGTGCTTGACAACAACGACCTTGAGAGGGAGCGCGGCATTACCATTTTGTCCAAAAACGTGTCGGTAATCTACAAGGACTACAAGATTAACATCATAGACACCCCCGGACACTCCGACTTTGGTGGAGAGGTTGAGAGGGTGCTCAATATGGCCGATGGTGTCATCCTGCTGGTAGACGCCTTTGAGGGCACAATGCCCCAAACCCGCTTTGTGCTCCAAAAGGCACTTGCGCTGGGCAAGAAACCTATCGTGGTGGTGAACAAGGTGGACAAGCCCAACTGCCGCCCCGACTTTGTGTATGAGCAGGTTTTTGACCTGATGTTCTCGCTCGATGCCAACGAGGAGCAGCTCGACTTCAAGGTCATCTACGGTAGTGCCAAGCAGGGCTGGATGTCCCACACCTACAAGGAGAAAACCAACTCCATTACCCCGCTGTTGGACACCATCATTGACGAAATCCCCGAGCCTGCGAAGGTGGAGGGTACACCGCAGATGCTCATCACTTCGCTTGAATACTCGCCCTATTTGGGCCGTATCGCTGTGGGCAAACTCACACGCGGTACTCTCCGCGCGGGTATGAACGTAACCCTCGCCAAGCGCGATGGCAAAACCCTTGTGAAGAGCAAAATCAAGGACTTAATGGTCTTTGAGGGCCTCGGTAAGGCCAAGGCCGAGCAGGTGGAGTGTGGCGAGATTTGCGCCCTTGTGGGTATTGACGGATTTGAGATTGGCGACACCATTTGCGACTTTGAGAACCCCGAACCGCTGCCCCCAATCACCATTGACGAGCCCACGATGAGTATGCTCTTTACCATCAACGACTCGCCCTTCTTCGGCAAGGATGGCAAGTTTGTTACCAGCCGCCACATCAAGGAGCGTCTGGACAAGGAGTTGGAGAAAAACCTCGCTCTGCGTGTGCAGCAGGGTGATAGTGCCGACAAGTTCATTGTCTATGGTCGTGGCGTGTTGCACCTCTCGGTGCTTATTGAGACGATGCGCCGCGAGGGCTACGAACTCCAAGTGGGCCAGCCCAAGGTGCTCTTCAAGGAGATTGACGGTGTGAAGTGTGAGCCCGTGGAGGAACTCACCATTGACGTGCCCGATGACTACTCGGGTAAGGCCATTGAGCTCGCCACCAAACGTAAGGGCACACTGCGTAATATGGAGTCGCGCAATGAGCGCACAAGGCTTGAGTTCGACATTCCTTCAAGGGGTATCATCGGTCTGAGGAGCAACCTTCTGACCGCCACCGCAGGCGAGGCCATAATGGCCCACCGCCTGAAGGGCTTTGAGCCCTACAAGGGCGAGATTGAGATGCGCTCGGTGGGCTCACTTGTGGCTATGGAGACAGGTCAGGCCTACGCCTATGCGCTGGGTAAGGTGCAGGATAGGGGCCGCTTCTTTGTGGAGCCGGGCGATGAAATCTACTGCGGTCAGGTTGTGGGCGAGAACACTCGTGAGAACGACATCTGCCTCAACCTCACCAAGAGCAAGAAGCTGACCAATATGCGTGCCAGCGGCTCGGATGAGAAGATTGTCCTTGCTCCTGCCGTGAAGTTCTCGTTGGAGGAGGCTCTGGAGTATATCCGTGAGGATGAGTATGTGGAGATTACGCCGAAGTTTATGCGTATGCGCAAGATTCTCTTGAGCGAGATTGACCGCAAGAGGGCCGAGAAGGCACAGCAATAGAAAAAAGGCTTCAACATCGGTGTTGAAGCCTTTTTTTTAAATTAGTAATTAGTAAAGAGTAATTAGTAAATATTTTTTTCCTATTACTCCTATTCCTCCAAAACAACGGCAGGCAATACCTTTTGCCAATTACTCTTTGTGGTTGAGTTGGAATTTCACCCTTTTGGTGGCTTTGCCTTTATACCAACCGTGCTCGCCTTTGTCCTTGTAGTCTTTGGAGTCGATGAGCACAAATGCGTTTGCGGCCTCAAACTCGCCACCATTCTCCGCTCCGTCCACATCGGTGGCACTCACTTTGAACTCTCCCGTGGGCCAAGTCTTGAAGTCGAGCACACACTTGCCATCCCCTCCCGTCAATGCGGTGGTGATGTCGGATGCACCATAAGGGTGCTCTACTGGAGTGCTCACCTCAATACCCTTGATGGGCTTGCCATCCTCGTCTACAACCTCTGCATTGAAGACATAGGCGGCACTCGGCTGACCATACATACAGACCGCACCTCCGCCACCAATTTCGCTGAGAGCCTCACACGAGGTGGCCGCTGTGGAAAATCCCAACATTGCCAACAGTTGGGCCTTACGTTTCGTTTTCATAGACTTTTGTAGGTTTTGTATCTCTCTATTCTTCTTTATTCTCGAGTTGGAACTTCACGGGGATAACCAATTTGCTATCCTTGACTGCCCAATCTGCCTCTGGAAAGACAAATGTGTGGGCTGCTCGGAACTCGCCTCCGTTCTGTGTACCATCCAAATCTTCTGCCACAACCTTCAATTCCTCGTAGTCGGCAGCGGTTTCTGCGGGGATGTTGAAGCGACACATACCAAAGAAGTCCGTTTGGTGTCGTGCCAGAGTGTCGGGTTGCTCGGCCTTCATATTGACAACGCTGATGTGGATGTCGTTCAGATAGCCTCCCTTTTGGTCGGTTACACTCACCTCAAAATTGTAGCCATCGAAGTTGCTGTCTTTTAAATCGGGCATAGGAGGACCATACATCACTTCTCCATAGCCACAGGCTGTTGCTGCGGCCGAATAACCGAGCAATGCCAAGCACTTGTTCACAAAACTCCTTTTCATAGCAGAGGGGGTGTTTAAGTGTATGATGCACAAATATATAAAAAAGTTGCACGCCGTGCAACTTTTTTATACGTTTTGTTGAAATATCACTCTTTAGGTCCTTTGGGCCCTCGCTCCCTAAATTCCCTAATCTCTCTCTATTCTTGCCCTAAAATGACCGCTGACTACGCCTCGACTTGGGGCAGGGTGGCGAGTGCTGCGTTCAGGCGGCGGAGGGTCTCCTCCTTGCCCAACACGGCACACATATCATACATACCAAAGCCTTTGGGCTCGCCAACGATGCAGAGCCTCCAAGCGTTCATCACAAGGCCCATACCAATCTGGTTGGCGGCAATCCACTCGCCACACACCTTCTCCAAATTCTCGGTGGTGAACTCCTCAATGCCCTCCAGCAGAGTCTTCAGCTCGCCAATGATGCGGGGTGCATCGGGTTTCCAATACTTCTTGGTGGCCTTCTCATCGTAGGCTGCGGGGGCCTTAAAGAGGAACGAAGAGAGCGACCAGAACTCCTCGGGGAAGGTGGCCCTCATCTTGATTTGGGCCACGATGCGGAGAGCCTTCTCACGCTCGATGTTGATGCCACGCTCGGCGAGTTGTGCGGTGTAGATGTCGGCCAACTCCTCGTTGTCGCGAGTGTGCATATACTGTGCGTTGAACCAGTGTGCCTTGTCGGGGCTAAATCGTGCGCCCGACTTGCCAACCCTCTCCAACGAGAATGCCTCAATCAGCTCGTCCATAGAGAAAATCTCCTGCTCGGTGCCGGGATTCCAGCCCAGCAGAGCCAACATATTGATGAATGCTTCGGGGAAATAGCCATCCTCACGATAGCCCCTCGAAACCTCGCCACTCGGAGCCACAAAGCGCAGGGGGAACACGGGGAAGCCGAGTTTGTCGCCATCACGCTTGCTCAACTTACCCTGACCTGTGGGCTTGAGCAACAACGGAAGGTGTGCAAATTCGGGACGGCTCTCCTCCCAACCGAAGGCGCGGTAGAGCAGGTAGTGCAGGGGCAACGAGGGCAACCACTCCTCACCACGAATTACGTGGCTGATTTCCATCAGGTGGTCATCCACGATGTTTGCAAGGTGGTAGGTGGGCAGCTGGTCGGCCGACTTGTAGAGCACCTTATCATCAAGAGTGGAGGTGTTCATCTCCACGTGGCCACGAATGAGGTCGTCCATCTTCACCACCTCGTTCTCGAGCATCTTGAAACGGATAACCCACTGGTCGCCACGAGCCTTGCGCTCCTCAACCTCCTCGGCCGACAGGCGCAGCGAGGTGGCGAGTTGCTCCCTCACGGCGTGGTTGTAGCAGAATGTTTCGCCCTTGGCCTCCAACTCGGCACGCAGGGTGTTGAGCTCTTCGGGGGTGTCAAATGCGTAGTAGGCGTTGCCACTCTCCACGAGTTGCAGTGCATATTTGAGGTAAATCTCCTTGCGCTCGCTCTGGCGATAGGGGGCGTGGGGACCACCCTCGCGTACTCCCTCGTCAATCTTGATGCCGCACCACTCAAGCGACTCCATAATGTACTCCTCGGCTCCGGGCACATAGCGTGTGGAGTCGGTATCCTCAATGCGGAGGATGAAATCGCCACCCCTCTGACGGGCAAAGAGGTAGTTGTAGAGTGCGGTGCGCACGCCGCCAATGTGGAGTGCGCCGGTGGGCGATGGGGCAAACCTAACCCTTACTTTTCTGTCCATAGGATTGTATAGTTTTTGAATATTACTTTATTTTTTCCTGATACTACTACACGTTGAAGAGGAAGTGCATAATGTCGCCATCCTGCACCACATACTCCTTGCCCTCGATGCCGATTTTGCCCGCCTCGCGACAAGCCTTCTCGCTACCGAGCGACACATAGTCGTCATACTTGATTACCTCCGCACGGATGAAACCACGCTCAAAGTCGCTGTGGATGACACCCGCAGCCTGGGGAGCCTTGAAGCCCTTGGTGTAGGTCCAAGCCCTCGACTCATCGGCACCGGTGGTGAAGAATGTCTCAAGGCCCAGCAGAGCATAGGCGGCCTTGATAAGACGGCTCACGCCCGACTCCTCAATGCCCAACTCCTCGAGGAAAATCTGCCTCTCCTCGTAGCTGCCCAACTCGGCAATGTCGGCCTCGGTGGCGGCGGCCACAACGAGCAACTCGGCATTCTCCTCCTTGATGGCCTCACGCACGGCATCCACATAGGCATTGCCACCCGTGATGCTTCCCTCATCCACGTTGCACACATAGAGCACGGGCTTGTTGGTGAGCAGGCAGAGTTCGTTCACAAAGCGGAAGTCCTCCTTGTTGTCAATCTCCACGGTGCGTGCGGCCTTACCCTGCTCGATGGCCTCCTTGTAGCGGCACAAAATCTCATACTGACGCTTGGCGTTCTTGTCGCCTGCGGCAGCCTGCTTCTGGGTCTTACCAATGCGCCCCTCCACCGTTTCGAGGTCTTTGAGGAGGAGCTCGGTATCGATGATTTCTTTGTCCCTCACGGGGTTCACGGTGCCGTCTACGTGGGTGATGTTCTCGTCATCAAAGCAGCGCAACACGTGGATGATAGCATCGGTGTTGCGAATGTTGGCCAAAAACTTGTTGCCCAAGCCCTCGCCTTTTGATGCGCCCTTAACGAGGCCTGCGATGTCCACAATCTCGATGGTTGTGGGGATGACTCGCTTGGGGTTGTCAATCTCGGCCAGACGTGTGAGTCTCTGGTCGGGCACGGTGATTACGCCCACGTTGGGGTCGATTGTGCAGAAGGGAAAGTTTGCTGCCTGTGCCTTTGCGTTGGACAAGCAGTTGAAAAGGGTGTTCTTGCCCACGTTGGGCAGGCCCACTATGCCGCATTGTAATGCCATAGGAATTGTTCGATTTTACATATTATGGCGCAAAGATACGCAATAAATTTGCTTTCTTAAATCAAAAATTGTATTTTTGAAGGTTAGAAACCGATTTATTGTATGAAAAATATCATTGCAACTCTCAATCAGTTGGAGCAATCGCTTGCTCAACTCAACCCCGAAAGCCTTTCGGCCATTGAACTCGACATCGCACTTGCCAAGCTGCGCTCCATCTATGAGCGACTTCTCTTTGTGGAGGTGGCCGAGGAACAGGAAGATGTGCAAGACTCTGTGATTGAACTCATTGAGGACCTCATTGAGGAGGTCGAGGATGTGCCCGAGAACGAGGAACCCACGGTTGAGGAGGAGGCGGTTGAGGAAGAGCCTGTGGCTGAGCAGGAACCTGAGGTGGACCCCGAGCCCCAACAGGAGCCCGAGCCTAAGGAGGAAGAGCCCGTAGCACCAAAGAGTAAACTTGCCCACAAGGTGGTGCTGTCGCTCTACGACGACGATGAAGAACTCCCCGCAGCCCCTGCCACTGAGGAACCCACGGTAGAGGAGCCCGCAGCCGAGGTTGAGCCCGAGGAGGAAGAAATCCCTGCCGAGGAGCCCGAGGAGTCGGTGATTGAACTCATTGAGGAACTTATTGAGGAGGTTGAGGATATGCCCGAGGCCGATGACGAAGAAGAGCCCGCGGAGGAGGAGCCCGAAACCACCGACCCCACCGCCGAGGAAGAATTTGCCGAGCCCGAAGAGGAAGAGGCCCCTGCCGTAGAAGAGCCTGCCGAGGAGGAGTGTGAAACTGCTCCCGCCGAGGAGGAAACCCCCGTGGAAGAGGAGGAGGCCCTCGTGGTGATTGATTTTACGCAGGAGGAGCCCCAAGTGGTTGTGCTGGGCGACGTGCTGGGTGGCGAGCAGACCACCGTGGCCGATGCTATTGCTGTGAATGCAGGACCCGATGTGGCCACTGTGGCAGCCGCTGGCGAGGTGTCGCTGATGAAGGCCGTGAGCCTGAACGACAAAATGCTCCTCGTGAGGGAACTTTTCGGTGGCGACAGCCGACTCTATGAGCAGTCTATGGAGGTGCTTGACTCCTATGAGAGCCTCGACGAGGCTATGCTCTTCATCTACGACAACTTCGATTGGAATCCCAACAGCGAGGGTGCCAAACTGCTGGTGGACTTGCTGATGCGTAAACTCCTGTAGCGACTATGCCGAAACTCTACATCATACCCACCCCCATCGGTAACCTCGAGGACATCACCTACCGTGCAGTGCGACTGCTACGTGAGGTCGATATGGTCTTGGCCGAGGACACCCGCACCTCGCAGGTGCTGTTGCACCACTACGGCATTGAGCGCAAACTCTATGCCCACCACAAGTTTAACGAACACGCCTCGGTGGAGGAGGTGGCTCGCCAGATTGAGGCAGGCAGGGATGTGGCCCTCATTTCGGATGCGGGTACACCCGGCATCTCCGACACCGGTTTTCTGCTTGTGCGCACCTGCTTGGAGCACGGCATTGAGGTGGAAACCCTGCCCGGTGCCACAGCCTTTGTGCCGGCCTTGGTGCAGAGTGGTTTTCCGTGCGACAGGTTTTGCTTTGAGGGCTTTTTGCCCCAAAAGAAGGGACGCAAAAAACGCCTTGCCGCATTGGCCGAGGAGCCTCGCACGATGATTTTCTATGAGTCGCCCTTCCGAGTGGTCAAGGCGCTGGGCGAGTTTGGCGAGGTCTTTGGGCCTGACCGCAGGGTGAGTGTGTCGAGGGAGTTGTCCAAGAAGTTTGAGCAGACCGTCAGGGGCACCATCGCCGAGGTCATCGCCCACTTTGAGGCCCACCCGCCCAAAGGGGAGTTTGTGATGATTGTGGAGGGTGCAGGCGGCAAGCAACCGACAGCCGAGGAGAACGAATAGCTAATTTTTGAATATTGATATATGGAAGAACAGAAAAATAATGGCATAACGACCGAGCAACAACCTTCGGTTGAAGTTACAGCGGTCGTGGAAGAGGAAAAACACCACACCTCAAAGAAAAAAATAGGCCTAACCCACCACTTGCGTACCATTTGGCACAACACCCGCAACTTTATGAAGGGGCGTTTCGACCTCAAAGAGGACAGCGCTCCCCAGAGTGAGGTGGTGGAGGAGGTGCGCAAGGGTATCGACTTCAAGGGTACCAACCTTTGGGTGTTGATGTTTGCGGTCTTCATCGCCTCGCTGGGTCTGAATGTGAACTCCACGGCTGTGATTATCGGTGCGATGTTGGTGTCGCCCCTGATGGGCCCAATTACAGGTATTGGCCTTTCGTTGGGTATCAACGACTTTGATATGCTCAAATCGGCTTGGCGCAACTTCCTGCTGATGGTTGTTGTGAGCCTTGTAACCAGCACGGTCTACTTTGTTGTTTCTCCCATATCCACAGCCCAGAGCGAACTTTTGGCCCGCACCAACCCCACCACCTACGATGTGCTGATAGCCTTCTTTGGCGGTTTGGCAGGTATGGTGGCCCAGACACGCAAGGACAAGGCCGTAACGGTGGTGTCGGGTGTGGCCATTGCCACCGCCCTGATGCCCCCACTGTGTACGGCGGGCTATGGTATTGCCACGGGTAATGCCCAATTCTTCTTTGGTGCGCTCTACCTCTTCACCATCAACGCTGTGTTTATCGCAGTGGCAACCTACCTTGTGGTACAACTGCTCCACTACGAGAAAAAGGTGATGTTGGACCCCGTGCAGCAGAAGAAGAATAAACGCTATATGACCTTCATCATCATCCTTGTGGGAGTGCCGAGCATCCTCTTTGGTGCCCACATTGTGCGCCGCACAGCCTTTGAGGAGAATGTGGATAGGTATGTGAGCAAGGTGTTCCAGTTCAACAAGACTATGATTGTGGACTACGCCAAGAATTACCACTACGATGGCAAAACATCCAAGGTGGAGATTAGGCTTGTGGGCGAGCCTCTCTCGCAAGACGTCATCGACAACGCACGTGCGCAGATGGACGACTATGGGCTGAATAACACCGAACTCATTGTGAAGCAGGCCGAGAACGACGACCGCCTCGACATCAGCCGCCTCCAAAAGGGCTATGCCGACATCATCGAGGAGAAGAACGAGCAAATCAGAGAACTGCGTGGCCGCTTGGCTTCGCTCACCACAGCCGACACACTCTCTTCGGCCGACATCTCGCGTGAGTTGGCCTACGTGGTGGATAACGTGGGCTCCGTGTCGCTCTCCAAACACACCGCCTATGCCGATGGCAAGCCCAATGGCTCCTATGTGGTTGCCCTTGTAAGGCCGGCCGACACCCTCAAGTCGCTCGATGTGGAGCACATCAAACTGTGGCTCTCGGTGAGGACCAAGAGTGCCGACGTGAGGGTTATTGAGGATAGGTAGGGAATGGACACTCGTTAATACTATATTTGTTGTAATACGTTGTAACGCATTTGGTTATGGCAGAAAACACATCGCCGGTCAAAAATCTTAACTTCGGGCAGAAGGTGCTCTATTGGCTACTGCTCGGAGTGTGCAAACTCATAGGCTTGTTGCCCTATGTGGTGCTCTACTATATGTTGGCACCGCTCATCTACTTTGTGCTCTACTGGGTGGTGCGCTACCGTGTGAAGGTGGTGCGCACCAACTTGGCCAACTCCTTCCCCGAAAAGAGCGAGGAGGAGAGGTTTGAGATTGAGCGCAAGTTCTACAAACACCTCTCGGAGGTCTTTGTGGACGTGGTGGATATGACCAGCATCAGCCGCCGCCAACTCAAACGCCGTATGCAGATTGTAAACCTTGAGGAGTTTGAGCGCGAGGTGGGTACCAAAGATTGGGTTGCGGCCCTGGCTCACTATGGCGAGTGGGAGTATTTCTCCGTCTTTGCCATTGACCACCCCTACCACAACCTCGGTGTCTATCACCCCCTGAAAAGCAAGGTTATGGATTGCTTTATGATACACCTGCGCACGCGCCTCGGTATGGAGGTGGTGCCTATGTTTGGCCTTGGGCGCAGGGTGTTGCAGTGCAAGAAGGCGGGTGAGCAGATGGCCCTCGGACTCATTGCCGACCAGAGCGCCTACGAGCGCACCAGCGACCACAAGTGGCGCACCTTCCTCAATCAGCCTGCACTCTTCTTTGGAGGTATGGGCCACTACGCCAAGAGGTTTGGTATGCCTGTCTATTTCCTTGAGATTGATGAGCGCAAACCCTCGCACTACATCTGCCGCTTTGTGCAAATCTACGATGGGGTGGAGGACATCCCCGAAACGGAGGTTATGGACCGCTACGTGGCCAAGTTGGAGGAGATGATACGCCGCAAGCCGGAGCTGTGGCTGTGGTCGCACAAACGCTGGAAAGTGAAACCACCAAAGGACGCAGTAATAAATTGAAACCTGCGGTGCAATTTTATTTTGGGTAATAATACTTTAGTTTATGAAGAAAATCATTTTAGCTTTGCTGCTTGCAACCGTAGCACTCGGAACTGCAAGCGCACAGAGTAAGCAAAAAATTTCCAACCGCTACTCAATGGAGTTGGAGGAGAATGGCGATGGTACCTACTCGCTTAAATACCCCAATGACTACAAATATGTCAATCTTGACGAGGTGCCCGAACTTCTGACTGTCTATGAGCACAAACCTATCGCATCGAGTAAACACTACAAGCAGTGCGTCAGCGAGGAGTATGTCTACAAGAGCTATCCCGAGTATGACCTCAAACTGATTGTCGATAGGGGAGTGAGCGACCAACCCACACCCTTTGTTGTGTGGATTCACGGCGGTGGTTGGTCGGCAGGCAACAACAATGCTTTCAGGATTTCCTCCCAATACTTGGCGGTGCAGAAGGGCATTGCAGGTGTCCGCATTGCCTATTCGCTTGCAGGACAGCCCAATGCCAAAATTGACGTTACGATGGAGGATATTAAGGATGCCGTAAGGTGGGTACAGAAGCACGCAAAGGAGCTCAATATCAACCCCAAGAGCTTCGGTTTCTGTGGTCAGTCGGCAGGTGCTCACCTCTCGGCGGCTGCGGCTATGACCATCAAGGGCACGAAGGCTATGGTTGGCTATGCAGGTCCCTACGACTTCCTCTCGGAAAATGCAGGTGTGGTTACAAGGTCTAACAACACGAGAAAAAGATATTTCTACAACCTCGACCCCGATGTGCTCTGGGAGTATTCGCCCATCTATATGATTCCCAGGAAGAACATCCCCGCGACACTGCTCTTCCACGGTACGGGCGACCGCTTGGTGGACTACACCCAGAGTGTGGAGTATGCGGAGGCTATCAAGAAGAAGGGTGGCGAGGTGGAACTTGTTGTTTATCCCTACTACGACCACAATCTGCACAGCAAACGTAGCGACAAGGGTGGCGAGATTTTGCGCCGCACAGCGGAGTTTTTTGCCGAGCACCTGAAGTAGAAGGGCTCGGATTTGGAGCAATACAACAAAGAAAGCGATGACAACCAAAGTGGTCATACTCAACTGGAACGGAGAGAGGTTTTTGAGCGAATTTCTCCCCTCGGTTGTGGCTACTTTGCCCGCAGGTGTGGGTGTGGTGGTGGCCGACAATGGCTCCACCGATGGCTCGGCCGGTGTGGTGGAACAGTTTAACGCCACTGCCTCCAACCTATCCACCGTGGAGTGGTTGCCGCTGGGCGAAAACTTCGGCTTTGCCGAGGGCTACAATAGGGCTCTGCGGAGGGTTGAGGCCGACAACTATGTGCTCCTCAATAGCGATGTGCAACCGCTGGAG
>JAFVSY010000122.1 GCA_017503465.1 Tidjanibacter sp.
GAATTTTGAATTTTGAATATTATGCTTACTTTTGCACGCTGAAGTGGTAGCGGAATCTCTTATGAGAACACAGGAGTCCGTAATATTCCCTACCTTAAACATTTTTAACCGGTTATAAAAAATGGATAACTTAATCAAAATTGCAGAAGAGGCTATGTGGGCCCCCAAAGAGGTTCCCGCATTCAAGGCCGGCGACACCATTACCGTTTCGTACAAAATCATCGAGGGTAACAAGGAGCGTGTACAGAGCTTCCGTGGTGTTGTGATTCAAATCAAAGGTCGTGGTGTTACCAAGATGTTCACCATCCGCAAAATCTCCAACGGTGTTGGTGTAGAGCGTATCTTCCCCCTCTACTCGCCCCACATCGAGTCGATTGAGGTAAACAAAGTTGGTGTTGTACGTCGTGCACGCATCTACTACCTGCGTAACCTCACCGGTAAGAAGGCTCGTATCAAAGAGAAACGCTACGTTGCCAAGGAGAAATAGACCTCTCCAATCCTTACTGCAAAGGAGTAAAAAGAAGGGTGTGTCCACACGGACACACCCTTCTGCTTTTTGTTTTGCAACAATAACACCTGTTTTTGGAGTAATGTGCCTATTCCCTCACGTTATGCTCGGGGATGTGTCATAACAATTCTCTTACTACTAGGCTCACAATCTTTTCCCCAATCTTACCGGAGTAGGGGTTTGTTGGGGCCGTTTGCCGTATACCTACACCTACACACAACAAAAACCCGAGGGCATCCACACTTGGATGCCCTCGGGTTTCTTATCCTTTGCCACTTTTGTTCCACCGTGGTTGGTGGCCCGTGGTGGCGCAGTGCCTATCTCTTAGTAGCGGTAATTGCCGGCTGCCTTGGTTGCAGCGTAACTTACCTTGTAGGCCTCTGCCTTACGAAGTTCCTGTTTCACGTCCGTAATAATACCCATACGGGTCTCCTTATCGGCCTTGATACATACAGTCATCTTGTTCCTGTCTGCCTCATTGAGGTTGTCCCTCTCCGATGCCACAAACTGACCAATCTGCTCGGGGTCGCTGAAGGTGTTGTTGAGCTGCAACTTGGGGGCCTGACCGAACTTTGCCTGCAACGAGGCTACGGGAGGACCTACATAGATGTAACTAACGAGCGACTTGTTCTCGAGCTTCTGAATTTCGGTAGCCTCTGGCGCTTTGAACTGCACAACCAACTCGGTCTCCTTCATTGAGGTCGAAACCATAAAGAAGAAGAGAATCATAAAGACAATGTCGGGAAGCGAAGTTGTTGAAATCTGGCCGACCTCTTTCTTCTCTTTTTTCCTAATTACTGCCATAGTGCTACTTAATGTTTTGTGGCTCGGCCTCCGAAATCTTCAAGGGCACAGCGGCAACGATAGCATCTTGCTGCTGTTTCTCGAGGTCGAGGAAAGGCCTGCCGAAGTGGGCCTTACTCAACTCATCGCGAATTTCGTTGAAGGCACGAGTAAGTTCGTTCTGTACTTTGATATACATCTCATAGCTGGTAGCGCGGTCGTTTTGGAGTGAAATCACACCCTTGCTGACCGGATACTCGCCGATGAGGTCTATCTTCTTCATCTCCTTTTCGGGCATATTATCGTCATCTGCACGGTTGAGCACGAACTCCTTGGCCCTATCTTTCAACTGGGTGATGTTAATCACCTCGCCCTGTACAGCAATCTGGTCATACTTGTTCACGTGAACAAACATCAGGTTTCGCTCCTTGATGTCGGGTGCATCCTGTGGCTTCTCACTCCAAGGGGGAAGCACACGGTTCAGACCCGAGTCGATGTCCATAGTTGTTGCCACAAGGAAGAAGATAAGGAGCAAGAAGGCAATGTCAGCCATTGAGCTGGCGTTAATTTCCGGTGTTTTTCTTGCCATATTACAAATCTCCTTTTATAAATATGGTGTAACTATTTGATAGCGTTTTTAACGGTGCCTGCGAGAATGGAGAGAACGCAACCACCCAAAGCCAAGTAGGCAATGTAAAGGATGGTGTCGGTAAACCTCAACTCAAAAGCATCCTCAAAGAATCCACCTGCCGAGTTGGGCACGGGAGCAGCGCTCGAAAGGGCGTAGCAACCGCCAACAATGGCAGCAGCAACCACAAGACCAACAAGGGCCTTAATTGCTGCCTTGGGGTTGGTAATCATATTCTTGATAGGCGAAATCAGTGCGGCAATGATGCCGATGACCACGATGCCGTACATCCACCACAACATCCACTCGCAGTTGGAGTGCATATCGCCCATATGCTCTACCCTGGGAAGGAAGAAGAGCGACGCAAAGCACACGATGGTGATGGCGAATAGTACATATTCTACATATTTAACCCATTTCATAGTCTGTAATCTTTATTTAGTTAATGAACGGGGTTAACTTATTTCTTGCTGTAATCGGTCAGAATGTCTACCAAAGTAATCGAAGAATCCTCCAACTCAACAACGGCGGAGTCAATCTTGTTGAGGATGTAGTTGTAGAACAACTGAAGAACAACAGCAGCGATAAGACCTGCGAGAGTGGTCAACAGTGCAACCTTGATACCACCTGCAACGAGGGTTGCCGAAACCTCACCTGCTGCCTGAATCTGGTCGAATGCCTCAACCATACCAACTACGGTACCCATAAAACCCAACGAGGGGCTGATTGCGATAAAGAGGCTAATCCAGCTCAAACCGCTCTCCATCAAACCGTTCTGTACCGAACCATACGATGCAACTGCTTTCTCAACAACGTCCAAACCTTCATTGTAGCGGAGTGCGCCCTGGTAGAAGATGCTGGCTACGGGGCCTTTGGTGTTGCGAGCAACCTCTTTTGCAGCCTCGATACCACCCTCGTTGAGAGCAGCCTCAAACTTAGCGATGAACTTCTTGGTGTTGATTTGCGAGAACGAGAGGTAGAGGATACGCTCGATGCACACTGCCAAACCGATGATCAAGCAGAGCAATACGGGGGTCATCCAAAGAACACCACCTTCGATAACTTTCTGTTTCAGTGCCTGGTGGAAAGGTACGCCGGGGATCTCGGTCTCCTCGTCAATTGCGGGGGCCTCAGCCTCAACAGCCTCGGTAGCCTCTGCCTCAACTGCCTCCTCTGCAACCTGCTCGGTAGCAGCTGCCTCGGGCTCCTGTGCGTAAACATTAACGGTTGCAAATGCCATTGCAGCAACAACCGACAAAATCATAAAAAGTTTTTTCATAACTTTGAATTTGGAATTAATTAAACGTGTTATTGTGTTGTTAGTTTTGTTTTGTTTTGCTTCTGCATCTCTCGCAGCTGCCCCGCAAAAAGGGCAAACTACGCTACAAAGATATTTATTTTTTCGAATAATACACTCTCCCGCCCACAAAAACTTTGTTTTTATGCGCAGAAAATGCGGCCCCAACCTCGGGATCCCTTACAAAATGAAAGCGGACGGAGAGTGCGTCGCTCGCCATCCGCAGTCAAATCTTATGTACAACCCCTCGCCTTCGCCTTGTGTGCGCAGGCGGTGTCCCTACACCTCCTCGGCGGGCACATACTTATAAAGTCGGTCGCCACGGTGAATCTGTTGTGGCAATTTCACCGAGCATTTTTTGCCCTGAAGGGCCACCTCCACGGGGTGTTCGTCCACCCATATCTGTTCGGGCTTAAACTCCACAGCACCAGTGGTTTCGCCCGTGATGAGCACCTTGCGGCCCAACTCCAGCGGAGAGGCCTCCACCAAAATTTCGCCCACCTTCGCTTTCTTGAACACGTTGGTGATGCGTCCAACGTAGACCTTCCTCACGCTGGCCGAACTGCCATAGTTTTTGCTCAACTCCACCACGGGCGAGTTGAGGTAGTAGCCGCCCCAATAACCTCGGTTGAACACAGTAGAAAGCTCCTCCTTCCACTTGGCAACCCTCTCGGGTGTGAACGAGCCGTGCTCAATGGCCCTCAGTGCCCTGTCGTAGCACTCCACAACCCTCTTCACATACTCCGCAGGTCGGGCCCTGCCCTCAATCTTGAGCACCCTCACGCCCGCCTCCACAAAGCGGTCGAGGAAGTCGATGGTGCAGAGGTCCTTGGGCGACAGCAGGTAGGGACCATCGGTGTGCAACTCCTCGCCCGTATCCCTATCCACAAGGGTGTAGGCGTGGCGGCAAATCTGCCTGCAAGCCCCCCTATTGGCCGAGCAACCCGTGGCGTGGAGCGACAGAAAACACTTGCCACTCACGCTCATACATAGTGCTCCGTGGGCAAACATCTCAATCTTAACCCTCTCTCCATTCGGGCCGCAAATGTTCTCCTCCTCAATGCGCCTGCTCACGCTCGCCACCTGCTCCAACGACAACTCTCTGGCCAACACAACCGTATCGGCCCACTGCGAGTAGAACTTCACCGTCTCGGAGTTGCTAATGCTCAACTGGGTGGAGATGTGTACCTCCAAGCCCACACTGCGGGCATACAAAATCGCTGCTTGGTCGCTCACAATCACCGCATCTACCTTCTCGGCAGCAGCCCTATCCAACAACTTGTGCAGGGTGTCAATCTCCTCCTCATAGACCACGGTGTTCACCGTAAGGTAGGCCTTCACACCGTGGGCGTGGGCCGTGGCAACAATTTTAGCCAAGTCGTCCAGCGTGAAATTGGCCGCCGAAGCGGAACGCATATTCAGCTGACCCACACCAAAATAGATGGAATCGGCACCTGCGTTAATCGCCGCGTGCAACGACTCATAACTCCCACACGGAGCCATTATCTCTATCTCTTCTCTCCTCATATTTTTTCCTCTCTCACTCAGGCCTTCGCCTGATTTGTTTGTTGCTTTTTTCTTTTGCACCTTTTTGTAAAAAGGCGCCCGAAAAACTTTTAGTGTAATTCCATCCTCACGGTGCTTTGTATCGTTGGGATGGGCTCCTTTTTCCCAGAGAGTTGTGCATCCTTACGGATGAGTTGAAAGCCCAAACCACACATCGCCTTCAAAC
>JAFVSY010000123.1 GCA_017503465.1 Tidjanibacter sp.
ATACTAATGTTTTAAAAACTATACAGTTATGACAAAAGCAGACATTGTAAACAACATCGCCAAACAGACCGGCGCAGAGAAAGTTCTCGTACAGGAGATTGTAGAGGCTTTTATGGAGAATGTTAAAGGTTCGCTCATCGAGAACGAGCCCGTATATTTGAGGGGTTTTGGTAGCTTCATCATCAAGGAGCGTGCTCAGAAGGTTGCTCGCAACATTTCGAAGGGTACCACCATCACCATCCCTGCTCACAACATCCCCGCTTTCAAGCCCGCAAAGAGCTTCGCTGGCAAGGTAAAATAAGAGATTGACAAACCCTATTAAAACTTTAAGATTATGCCAAACGGTAAGAAGAGGAAAGGCCCCAAAATGGCTACCCACAAACGTAAAAAACGCTTGCGTAAAAATCGTCACAAACACAACAAGAAATAGGTTGTCGGTTTACCTTTAACTAAAAAAATAGAGCCTGAAAGCCTACTCAATAGGTCTTCGGCTCTGTTTTTTAGTTTGAGGGGGATAGGCCGCCCTATGTGCTTTTTGTATGAACAGAGAACTAATTGTTGAAGTTACCGCCTCGGAGGTTACCATTGCTCTGGTTGAGGACAAGCAACTCGTTGAGTTGAGCAAGGAGGCCTGCAAAAGCGGTTTCGCAGTTGGCGACATCTATCTGGGCAAAGTGCGTAAGATTATGCCCGGACTCAATGCCGCCTTTGTCAATATCGGCCACGAAAGGGACGCTTTTATTCACTATCTGGACCTCGGTCCCCACTTCACTTCGCTCCACAAACTTGTGGCCGGACTTTCGACAAAGAAGAAAAACGTGCGATTTGAGAGCATCAGGCTCGACCAGTCGCTCCCCAAGAGCGACAAACTGTCGAACCACATTTCGGGCGGACAGCCCATTATGGTGCAGATTGCCAAGGAGGCCATCAGCACCAAAGGCCCAAGACTTACGGCCGACATCTCTCTGGCAGGTCGCAACGTAGTGTTAATTCCGTTTTCCAACAAAATATCCATATCGCAGAAAATTCGTTCCACGGCCGAGAAGAAGAGGCTCAAAAAGATTGTCGATAGCGTATTGCCCAAGAACTACGGTGTGATTGTGCGCACCGCGGCGCAGGGCAAGAGTGATGTAGACATCGAGCAGGACATTCTCTCACTCATCAAGAAGTGGGAGCAGGCTTTGGAGGGAATAAAAACCAAGGTGCCGCCCACACAGTTGCTCAGCGAGATGAGCAGGGCAAACACCATCATCAGGGATTCGCTCAATAGTTCGTTCAACGCAATCCACGTGAACGACGAGGCCATATACAACGAAATCAGGGAGTATGTGAAGGTCATTGCTCCCGAGAAACTCAAGATTGTCAAGCTCTACAAGGGTTCGCAACCCATCTTTGACAACTTCGACATTTCGCGCCAAATCAAATCGCTCTTTGCCAAGTATGTGTCGCTCAAGAGGGGTGCCTACCTCATCATCGAGCACACCGAGGCCCTGCACGTCATTGACGTCAATAGTGGCAACCGTGCGAAGGTTGCCGACGACCAGGAGAGCACTGCTATGGATGTTAACCTCTCGGCTGCGGCCGAAATCGCCCGTCAGTTGCGCTTGCGCGATATGGGCGGTATTGTGATAGTGGACTTCATCGACCTGCACAAGGCCGAGAACCGTCAGAAGCTCTACGAGGAGATGCAAAAGCTTATGGCCGGCGACAAGGCCAAGCACACCATCCTGCCTCTGACCAAGTTCGGACTTATGCAGATTACTCGCCAGAGGGTGCGCCCCGAGGCCATCAGTAAGGCCGAGGAGACCTGCCCCACGTGTGGTGGCACGGGCAAGATTTCGCCCTCCATCTTGGTGGACAAGCAGATTGAGAACCAGATTGCCTACTATGCCATTGAGAAGCGTATGCGCTCGTTGAGGGTTGTTGCCAACCCCATTTTGGCTGCCTACCTGAAGGAGGGTGGTCTTAGGAGCATACGCCGCAAGTGGTGCAGACGTTACCTGTGTAGGGTGAAGGTGGTTGTAGATCAGTCGTTGGGCATTGTGGACTACAAGATTGCCGACCGCAAGAATAAGGAACTCAAATAGGCGGGCACATAGGGCTGTGAGCGCAATTTCGGCCACCCGCCCAGAAGTCCCAGAGGCCCCAGTCAGATTTGGACCACTGAGCCCACTGGGAGAAAAAGAAAAAATATTTACTAATTACTCTTTACTCTTTACTAATTAGAAGAGGTCGTTAGACGTTAGACAATGAAGAAAGAGAAGGTGCAATCTTCGCCCCTGAAGGAGATTGTGGCACGTGCGGCACGTGTGGCCGAGGTGGCACAACTCCGTGAGGCCATCGAAGGTCGAACTGTTGCAGAGGTATCCGCTCTGGCCGGTTCGGCCTTTGCTCTCTATGCTATGGCTGTGGCGCAGAGGGTGGGTGGTCTGCACCTCTTTGTGATGGACGACAGGGATGCAGCCGCCTACTTGTGCAGCGACTTCTATGCCTTGGCAGGCGAGGGGGTGGAGGTGTTGTTCCTCCCTTCAAGTTACAAGCGTTCCATTCGCTACGGGGCCGAAGACCAATCGGGCGAGGTGCAACGCACTGCCGCCCTGGAGGCTGTCAGGGGGTGTGGTGGCACCGACAAGGTGTTGGTGGTCTGCACCTACCCCGAGGCTTTGGCCGAGAAGGTGGTGTCGCAGGCGGAGGTGGACTCCTCGGTGTTGCGCATCGACAGGGGCCAGCGAATTGCTATGAGCGAACTCCAGCAGAGGGTGGAGGAGTTGGGCTTCGAGAGGGTTGATTTTGTCCACGAGCCCGGCCAATACTCAATGCGTGGTGGTGTGTTCGACATCTTCTCCTACTCCGAAAACCGCCCCTTCAGGCTCGACTTCTTTGGCGATGAGGTGGACAGCGTGCGTCGCTTTGACCTCTCCTCGCAACTCTCCACCGAGAGGGTGGACAGTGTGTCGGTGGTCCCCAATCTGAAGAACTTTGGGGGCGAGCAGAAGGAGTCGTTGGCGGAGTATGTGGGCGATGGGGCCGTGTGGTGGCTCAAGGACCTCGACTACACTCTCGGCCGACTTGACGACATCAGGCGCAAGCTGCTGGCCGATAGCGACACCCCCGAGGAGGATGCCGCCAGGGTAACCTCGGCAAAGGCTTTTTTGGCCGACACGGAGGGTGCGCCTATGGTGTTGGCAAAGCCTTCGGGCCGCAGGAGTGCGGAGGTGCAGGTGAGGTTTCAGACCGCACCGCAGGCCGCCTTCAACAAACAATATGACCTGCTGGCCGACGACATTGAGGGTAGGGCCTCGCAGGGCTACACTACCTACATCCTCTCCGAGAACCACGCCCAATTTGAGAGGCTCGAAAATGTGCTTGCGGCCACCCATCGCAAGGCTCGCTTTGAGCCGCTGAAAGCCACTCTCCACGAGGGCTTTACGGACCGCAAACTGAGGGTTAGCCTCTACACCGACCACCAAATCTTCGACCGCTACCACCGCTACCAACTGCGTGGTGGCATCAACAATCGCGAGAGTCTTACCATTGCCGAACTCAACCAACTCCAAGTGGGCGACTATGTTGTCCACATCGACCACGGCGTGGGCCGCTTTGGCGGACTTGTGCACACTGTGGAGAACGGCAAGGAGCAGGAGTCGGTCAAGTTGGTCTACAAGGATGGCGATGTGCTACTGGTGAACGTGCACTCGCTCCACCGCATTGCCCGCTACAAGAGCAAGGAGAGCGACACCCCACCGAGGGTCTACAAACTCGGCACGGGTGCTTGGCAGAAGATGAAGGAGGCCACCAAAAAGGCGGTCAAGGATATTGCAAGGGAGCTCATTAAACTCTATGCCGAGAGGAAGGCGAGTGGTGGCTATCGTTTCTCGCCCGACGGCTACCTGCAACACGAGTTGGAGAGTTCGTTCCGCTGGGAGGAGACCCCCGACCAGCAGAAGGCTGTGGAACTTGTGAAGTCCGATATGGAGTCGGGCGAGCCGATGGATAGGCTTGTGTGTGGCGACGTGGGCTTTGGCAAGACGGAGGTGGCTGTGAGGGCTGCGTTCAAGGCCGCTTGCGACAGCAAGCAGGTGGCGGTGTTGGTGCCCACAACCATCCTCTCGTTGCAACACTACCGCACCTTTGCCGAGCGTATGAGGGGCCTGCCCGTGAGGGTGGACTACCTCTCCCGCACACGCTCCACAAAGGAGGTGAAGCAGATACTGGCCGACCTGGAGGCAGGGCGCATAGACATAATCGTGGGTACCCACAAACTGCTCGGTAAGGACGTGAAGTTTAAGGACTTGGGCTTGTTGATTATTGACGAGGAGCAGAAGTTTGGTGTCTCTGCCAAGGAGAAGTTGCGCCAAATGAGTGTGAGCGTGGACACCCTCACGCTGACCGCTACGCCCATACCGCGCACCCTGCAATTCTCGCTTATGGGTGCGAGGGACCTCTCGGTAATCTCCACTCCGCCTCCCAACCGACAGCCCATCATCACCGAGTCGCACACCTTCGACGAGGCCATCATATCCGAGGCTCTCGACTATGAACTCGGCCGTGGCGGTCAGGTCTACTTTGTGCACAACAGGGTGGAGGACATCGAGCGCATTGCCGCCATTGTGAAAAAACTGCGCCCCGAGGCGAGGGTGGCGGTAGGCCACGGACAGATGCAGCCGCAACAGTTGGAGAAGATTGTGATGGACTTCATCTACGGCGAGTATGACGTGCTGGTGGCCACCACCATCATTGAGAACGGCATTGATATTCCCAACGCCAACACCATAATCATCAACAACGCCCAGAACTTCGGCTTGAGCGACCTGCACCAACTGCGAGGCAGGGTGGGTAGGAGCGACAGGAAGAGTTTTTGCTACCTGCTCTCGCCACCCGACGAACTCCTCACAAGTGAGGCAAGGCGCAGGCTGAGGGCCATTGAGGAGTTTTCAGAGTTGGGCTCGGGCTTCAACATTGCTATGCAGGACTTGGACATCAGGGGTGCGGGCAACCTGCTGGGTGCCGAGCAGAGCGGTTTTATTGCCGATATGGGATTTGAGACCTACCAAAGGATACTCTCCGAGGCGGTGGCCGAACTGCGTGCCGAGGGCGTGGAGGGGCTGTCGGAGGTGGTTGGCGAAGGTGTTGAGGGTGAGCAACAAGCGGCAGAGTCACAGGAGGAGATTCTCTACGTGTCGGACTGCCAAGTGGATACCGATGTGAGTGCTATGTTGCCAAACAGCTATGTGAGCCAACCGGCCGAGAAATTGCGCCTCTACCGTAGGCTTGACGGCATCACCGATGAGGCCGAAATGGAACGACTTGTGGCCGAGTTGGAGGACCGCTTTGGTCGTATGCCCAAGGAGGCGAGGGCGCTGGTGGATGTGGTGCGCTTGCGCTGGAGGGCTATGGGCCTGGGCATTGAGAAGGCCAAGGTGAAGAACGGACTGATGCTGCTGTGGTTCCCGAGCGACGGTCGCTCGCCCTACTACAAGAGCTACACCTTTGGGGCAATCCTGAGATATGTGAGCCGCAATCCTGCAAAATTTGTTCTCAAACAGAACAATAATAAGGTCTATTTGACGGTTAGAAATGTGGAGGACCTTGGTGCTGCGTGCGACACGCTCGATGCGGTGAAGGCAGCCATTGTGTCCGAAAAATCCACCTCCGCCGAGTAGAAAAAGGGCCCTTAGGTATAAAATACCTATCTTTTTCGTGGTCGGGGTGATTTTTTGTTTGAAAAAACCATAAAAAACCCGATATTTGCAAAATCTGACCGAAGGTCAATTTTCGGCAGTGTAATCAAACAGAGAAATGAAGTTGAAAAAAATCATATTGGGAGTGATGGGTGTGGCAATGCTGATGCTGTCGCAGGGCTCTGCTTTCGGCCAATCGAGCAGCCTTAACACCTACTCGCCCTACACCTTCTATGGCATTGGCGATATTCACGAAGAGGGTATTGCCGTAACAAGGGCTATGGGTGGCGCATCCATCGGCTTCCGCAACCCCTTCTATGTGAACGTAACCAACCCCGCATCGTATAGCTCGGTGAGGAGCAACTCCTTCCTCTCCAACTTCGATATGGAGGGTCAGAACTTCTATGCCCGCACCTCGAGTGCAAAGACGAGTTTCAACACCTTCAACATCAGGGATATTGCAATGTCGTTCCCGCTTATCAAAAATATGGGCGTGGGCTTCAGCGTTACCCCCTACAGTTCGGTGGGCTACAGGGTGCAGTATTACGACAACAGCCCCGTGGTGCAGGCCGGCATTGGTCAGATGCTCCGTGCCTACTCCGGTTCGGGCGATGTTACGCAGTTCAAACTCGGCTTGGGCTATGAGGTTGCGAAAAACCTCTCACTCGGTGCCGAGGTGATATACTACCACGGCCTCATCGAGAGGACCTACAACGCCATCCCCACCGTGATTACGGGTGTGGGTAGCTATCAGACCCTCTCCGGACTCAAGTCCGAGTCGGTTAATAGTTTCTATGGTAAGTTTGGCGTGCAGTGGACTCCGCTGGCAAGGCGCAACACGGTGCTGACCGTGGGCGCAACCTACCAGATGGGTGGCAAGATGGGTAACCAGGTGGAGGACCGCTTGGCCCAAAACTCCACCCTTGCTCCGAATGTCTATGTCGTGGACGAGGTCTACACCTCCTCCTTCTCAATGCCAAATGTCTACGCGGTGGGCTTCTACCTGCACAAAGACAAGTACAGCATTGGTGCCGACTATCAGTTTGCCGATTGGGGCACAAGGAACAAGCAGGACGTTACGGCCACACGCTCGTTCCGCAACACCAACACCGTGCGCCTGGGTGGTCAGTACACCCCCAACCCCGGCGATGTGCGCCACGCTCTGAAGAGGTGGACCTATCGTGCAGGTGTGAGGTGGAGCCAATACTACATCGTGCTCAACGACCAGCCCTTCGACGACGTGGCACTCACCTTTGGTGTGGGTGTGCCGTTGAGGATGACCGGCCTCTCCAACGTGAACCTCGGTCTGGAACTCGGCCAAAGGGGTACAATGAAGGCAGGGCTTTCGAGGGAGAACTACCTCAAGTTTACCATCGGCTTCAGCCTCTTCGGTGAGGACTACTGGTTTGTGAAGATGAAGTATGACTAACCTCCCAATTTGCCCGTGCGTGCAACTTTTTGGGACCGATGTGCGTCAAATGTGTAAGAGACGGAAACAAAACAAAATATAACAACAAAAAATAAACAGACAAAAGAGATGAAGAAAATCGTACTCAAATCGATGGTTGTGCTGTCGCTTGTGCTGGCAGGCACGATGGGGACCACCTCTTTGATGGCCCAAACACAGGAGCAAACCCAGGTAGTGGAGACTCCCGCCGAGAAGAAGGCTCGTGAGAAAGCCGAGAAGAAGGCTGCAAAAGAGGCCGAGAAGGCTCGCAAGGCTCGTGAGAAGGCCGTGAGGGATAGTTTGAAGCAGGTGGAGAAGATCCAGAAACTTATCGCTGCACAGCAGGCTGCCGCAGAGAAGAGTGGTGCCGCACAGCCCCAGCAGGCTCCCGCAACCACCTTTGGTCCCGAGTGGGGCGAGAACGCAACCGCACAGCAGAGGGAGGAGAATGTTAAGACCTTCAACTTCTTCCAGGATGCCTACAACAACAAAGACTACGACAAGGCTTTGGAGTATATGTACACCCTGATTCAGAACTGCCCCAAGGCTCGTAGCTCGGTCTATGCCAACGGTTCGAACATCTACCGCAACAAAATCGCTCGTAGCAAATCGCTTGAGGAGAAGGCTGCCAACATCGACTCGCTGATGAACCTCTACGACTACCGCTTGCAGGCATTTGCCGATGACAAGCAGTATGGCGAGGTCTACATCACCAAAAACAAAGCAAAGGATTACTACAAATATCGCGCTGAGGACAAGCAGGGTATGCTCAAACTCTTCCGTAGGGGTATTGAGATTGACCCCGAGATTGACGCTACCTTCATCAACCAGTACTTCACCGTGCTGGTGGAGGAGTATGAGGCTCTGAACGTGGAGACCGACCACTTTATGAACGAGTATGAGTACTTGGCAGAGAAGATGGATAAGGTTACCGATGAGGAGGCAAAGACCTCGTTTGATGCACTGCTCATCAAGTCGGGTGCTGCCGATTGCGCCAACCTCGAGCAGATTTTCTCGGCTCGCTTGGAGAACAACTGGAACGATGCAAAGCAGGTTGAGAAGGCCTTTAAGTTGATGGCTCGCAACCACTGCGAGAGCGACTTCTTCCTCGCCGTTGGTGAGAAGTACTACGAGCAGGCTCCCTCGACCAACACCGCACAGTTGCTCAGCAAGGTCTATGAGAACAAGAAGAACTTTGAGAAGGCCCTCCACTTCCTCGTTGTAGCAATGGAGAGCGAGAGCGACCCCGAACTCAAAGCAAACCTTTGCGTTCAGATTTCGGGTACCCAGCTTGCTGCCGACAATGCTCGCGAGGCTGCCGCTTATGCCAAGAAGGCTATCGAGTACAATGCCAACAATGGTTCGGCCTACATCTGCCTTGCACAGGCTTATGCTACCGGTTCCAACGCTTGCGCCGACTTCGACAAGCAGACCGTCTTCTGGTTGGCTTATGACTTGGCTGCCAAGGCTCGTGGCCTCTTCGAGGGTAACGAGGACCAGCAGGCTATGGCTGCAACCCTTATGAGCACCTACAGGGAGTACTTCCCCGGTCAGTCGGATTGCTTCTTCCGTGGTCTGACCGAGCAGGGCGCTGCCTACACCGTTAAGTGTGGTTGGGTGAGCGGTACCACCACCGTTAAGTACAAATAAGAGTATTGCGCAGAGTGTCGCTTCGACATATATATAGGATAGCAGTGGTAGCATCTCTTTTGGGAGGTGCTACCCTGCTGTTTTCTTGCTCCGGCAAAAAGAAACCTGCCGAAGTGGACCTCGAAAAGCTCATAACACAGCAGAGCGATACGCTCACGATGATTTATACCAAGAACGGACAGAAGGACTACCGTTTCTCCACCCCGCTGATGGAGAGGTATGAATTGGCCAGGGAGCCCTATATGGAATTCCGCTACGGTATTGACATCATCACCTTCGACTCACTCGGTAACGAGGCCTCCAACCTGATTGCCGACTATGCCATCTACTACGAAAACAGGGAGCTCTGGGAGGCTCGTGGTAACGTGGAGGGCACAGGTGAGGATGGACGTAAACTCTACACCCAGCAACTCTTCTGGGACGAAAAGACCGATAAGGTCTACAGCAATGTGGACTGTAAGGTTGTGGACGGGCTGGATGTCTTTGTGGGCGAGGGCTTTGAGTCGGACAGCGAGTTCAAGGACTGGGTGTTCCGCGAGAGCGAGGGCCGTATGTGGGTAGACGTGTCGGAGAGCGAAGAGGGCGAAGAGGGCGAAGAGGGCGCAGATAGTACCAAGGGCGACAAGGGCAAAGAGAGCGCAACGGAGAAGGATAACAAAGACAACAAGGATAATAGGGGTGGTGCCAAGGGTGCCAAGTCGGAACAGCCCAAAGAGGAAAAGTCTGCCGATAGGGGTGCCGACAAGGTGGATGCAAAAGAATCCGCAACTGATAAGGTGGATGCAAAAGAACCTGCAACCGATAAGGCAACACTCAAGAGGCCGAGCCGCATAAAAGGAGATAGCCTCCGACTCGCGCCACGCCGCCAAAAAGGCGACAAGGAGCTCCAACAAGTGGAACTGAAAGGTGGCGAGGGGTTTGAACTGAAAGAAGCGGACTTTAGTAGGTCGCAACGCAGGAGTAGAGAGTAAGTGAGTACAAGAAACGTATGGATAGTTTGTTGAGTGTCATAGTGATAGTGGTGGTGTCGGTAGTTCTTTCTGCCTTCTTTTCGGGTATGGAGATAGCCTTCACCAGCGCAAACCGTCTTCGTATGGAGATAGACCGTAAGCGAGGAGGGTTTGTGGGACGTATCATTGAACTCTTTGCAGCCAAACCGGGAGAGTACATCACCACAATGCTCGTGGGTAACAACATCGTGTTGGTGGTCTACTCAATGTATATGGCCAAACTTATCCACCTGCTGGCCGCCAAAATGGGCCTGCCGATGGCGGAGGACTCGGTGGTGGTCGAAACACTCATCTCCACGTTGGTCATAATCTTCTTGGGCGAGTTTACCCCCAAGAGCGTCTTTAAGATGAAACCCAACGCCTTTTTCAGGGCATTGGTACTGCCGGTCTACCTCATCTACTTGGTGCTCTTCCCGCTGTCGAAATTCACCACAGCCATCGCTTTCGGACTGTTGCGACTGCTCGGACTGAAGGTCAAGGAGGAACACAACATCAAGAGCTTTGGCAGGGTTGATTTGGAAAACCTCATTGACGAGAGCGTGGAGAGCAACGAGAAATTGCAGGCCAACGAGATTAAGATTTTCCAGAATGCACTCGACTTTTCCGACCTCCGAGTGAGGGATTGTATGGTGCCGAGGGTAGACGTGGAGGCGGTGGAGTTGGATACCTCCATTGAGGAACTCACCCAACGATTTATCGACACCAACTTCTCACGCTTGTTTGTGTGGGAGGAGAGCATCGACAACATCGTGGGCTACGTTACCACCAAGAGCCTTTTCCGTAAGCCCGGGAGTATTAAGGAGATACTGATGTCTGTGAGGTATGTGCCCGAGACGATGGAGGCCGAGAAGTTGATGGGCGAGATGATTCGCACACGCCAGAGCGTTGCCGTGGTCATCGACGAGTTTGGTGGCACCGCGGGCGTGATTTCGTTGGAGGACGTGCTGGAGGAGATTGTGGGCGAGATTGAGGACGAACACGACACACCCGAGATGGTGGAGAAGGTGCTCAAGGATGGACAGTGGGTGCTCTCGTGCCGATTGGAGGTCGCCTACATCAATGAACGCTACAACCTGGGCCTCAAGGAGAGCGACGAATATGACACCCTGGCGGGCTACATCATCGCCAAATATGGCTCCATACCCACCGTGGGAACACTCATAGAGAGCGAAGGTAAGGAGATAAAAATACTTAAATCTACCTCTTCGAGGGTAGAATTGGCAAAAGTTCGGATTTTGTGATGGGTTTTTTGAGGAAAATCACTATATTTGAGGCCAATTTGTGAAATTGATTTTTTGCAAGCAGAAAGAGAAAACAAAATAAACAATAAAAAAACTAAACTCAACAATGGCAACACTTAATGATTTGAGGACCAAAGGCGGTGTGATTGTAACCATCGTAATCGCACTTGGCCTTATCGCCTTCCTCTTGGGCGACCTTTTCAGCAACGGCAGCATCTTCGCTTCCAAGGCTAACCGCGTGGGCAAAATCGCCGGTAACAACATCGAGTATCAGGTTTATGCAAACCAGACCGAGTATGTGAAGAACATCTACTCCTCGCTCTGGGGCAGCACCGCCTTCGACTCGCAGCAGTATGATATGATTTACAACGAGGCTTGGAACGACCTCCTGATGAGCAACTCCTACAAACCCTCGTTTGACAAAATGGGTCTTACCGTGTCGGATGCCGAGATGGTGGATATGATTCAGGGTGCTTACGTTTCGCCCGTTATCCGCTCCTTCTTCGCAGACCCAGCAACCGGTGTCTACAGCCCCGAGGTGCTCAAAGGCTTCCTCTCGCAGGTTGAGAGCAACGAGGCCGCCCACAACATCTGGAACTACATCAAAAAACGCGTAGCAGAGCAGCGTCTGGTGGAGAACTACACCACCCTCGTTGGTGCCGGCTTCGTGGCTAACGACCTGGAGGTGAATGCTTCGGTTGCAGCAGCCAACAATGCCGCCAACGTGAAAATCGTTGTTAAGCCCTACTACACCATCGCCGATTCGTTGGTTGCTCCCGTGAAGGACGCAGCTATCAAGAAATACTACAAAGAGCACAAAGAACTCTTCCGTCAGAGCACTTCGCGTGAGGTTGAGTACGTTGTGTTCAACGTGGAGCCTTCGGAGGCTGACTACGCCGATGCTAAAGAGGCCGTTGAGACCTTGGCAGAGGAGTTCAAGGCAGCCGAGAACGTGATGCAGTTCGCACAGGCCAACTCCTATGAGAGGCCCGACAGCCGCTACTACTCGCGTGAGAACATCCCCGCAGCCTACAAAGAGTTGGCTTTCGGTAGGGAGAAATTCCTCGGTCCCCAGCTCAATGGCAACACCTATACTATGTCGCGCGTAGCAGAGGTGCGCAATATGCCCGACTCGCTTGAGGCTCGCCACATCCTCTTCTCGTTCGACCAGAAGGAACTGGCCGACAGCGTAGCTACTGCTCTCCGCAAGGGTGCTTCGTTTGCCGAGTTGGCAGAGAAATACTCGCTCGACCAGGCTTCGGCTGTGGATGGTGGCAAACTCGGTAGGTTTGCTCCCGAGCAGATGGTGGCCGAGTTCAGCGATGCACTCATTGCTGCCCCCGTGCGCCAGATTGTTACCGTGGAGAGCCAGTTCGGTATCCACGTAGCACAGGCTACTTGGAAGTCGCGCCCCGTGCGTAAGGCACAGATTGCAACCATCACCTACGATGTTGTTGCCGGCGATGCAACCATCCAGGCTGCAATGAACGAGGCCAACGCCTTCATCGGTGCTGCTGCACAGAGCGACTTCGCAAGCGCAGTGAGCGAACTCGGCTTGTCGAAACGCTCGGCACGCATCGGTAACACCGACCGCGCTGTGAATGGTCTCAACGAGGCAAGGGAGCTTATCCGTTGGGCCTACAACAACAAAGAGGGCAAGGTGTCGGGTGCTATGGAGATTGATGGCGACTTCGTTGTTGCCACCCTCAAGACCATCCGCAAGGAGGGCTATATGCCTGTGAAGGAGGTTGCTCCCCGCATTGCACAGGAGTTGCGTAACGAGGCCAAGGCCGCTTGGGTTGCCGAGCAGGTTGCAGGTCTTGCTACCATCGACGAGGTTGCAGCGAAACTCGGCGCCGAGGTAATCACCGCCGAGGAGGTTTATGGTAACGCCAACAACATCACCGGTGTTGGTCCCGATATGACTCTCGTAGGTGCTATTGCAGTAGCCGAGGAGGGTGTTGTTGAGGGTCCCGTTGAGGGCAACTATGGTGTTTACCTCTTCACCGTTGAGGGCCACGCCACTGCCGATAACGCCACCGTTGAGAGCGAGAAAGTACGTCTTGATTCCTCGTCGCTCTTCTATTTGAACGAGCGCATTGACCAAGCTTTGGTTGAGGGCTCAGAGATTGTTGATAATCGCGTCAAATTCTTCTAAAAAAAACGCAGATTGCGGGCGAATTTTGCACCGCACTTCGATAAGCGGCTCCTCATTTGCGACAAGCAAACTGCGGGGCCGCTTTCTTGTTTGGCACAAAATTCCCCTCGCACTTTGCGTTTTTTATTCCTGCCTAGCGTTAGATAGCACCCTGCCAAAAATCACAAAACGGCCTTGGCCGCTGCTCATTTACGTTAAGTAAACTGCGGAGGGAGTTTTCTTGTATTCCTTGCATTTGCCTCGCACTTTGCGTTTTTTATTTCTTTCAAACGTCAGATAGCACTCCGAGTAGAAAAGGGGAAAGCGTCATTCTGACGCCCTTGCATTCATCTCGTTCTGTGCGTTTTTGTCTAACGTCTTTTTTTTAGGGAGTGTAGGGAGTGTAGTGAGTGTCGGGAGTCGGGAGTCGGGAGTGTCTATAGCTTCCTTAATCTCCCTAATCTCCTATCCCTTCCGATGGTTCAACAGCAAAACGCCCTGCTCAATCACGTTGAGCAGGGCGTTTGTTGCAAGTGGTTGCAGGGGCGGTGTCGGCAATCCGCCTCCATTCTACAGACGGCCGTAGACCCTCCACGAGGCCTCCGCCTGGCAGACGAACATTCGTTGCCCATTGCACACGGCGGCACCTCGCATTTGGCCTCGGTGCAGGAACTCTGTGGTGGCCGGATTATATATAAGGTCAAAGAGGAAGTGCTCCTCCGACACAAGGTCATAGGGGATGGGTGGGCACTCGCCCAGCAGTGGGGCCATACCCAGCGGAGTGGTGTTGATGATGAGCCTATATTCCTCCATAATCTGCGGGGTGAGCTCCTCGTAGCTCAAGTTGCCCTTGCCCGAGTGGGATACGGTCAGGAATTCAAAGCCGTTGTCGGAGAGCCAAGTCTGCACCGCTTGCGATGCGCCACCTGTACCCAACACAAGGGCCTTGGGTCTGTTGTTGCCCAAGAACTCACTCAATGAGGTGCCAAAGCCCATATAGTCGGTGTTGTAGCCCACGAGTTTACCATCGTCCTCCACCCTCACGCAGTTCACCGCACCGATGCGTGCGGCCTCGGGAGAGAGTGAGTGCAGGTAGGGGATAATATCCTTTTTGTAAGGGTAGGTTACGTTGAGTCCTCTCAGGTCGGGTTGTGATGCGAGGAGCCCTTTGAGGTCTTCGATGGTATCGAGTTCAAAGAGCAGGTATGCTTTGGTGTCGAGGCACTCCTCGGCGGCAAATTTGCGGGTGAAGTACTCCGCCGACATCGAGTGGCTCACGGGTTTGCCGATAAGTCCGAATATATCCATAGGGAAATGTGTTATCTGGTTTGTTGTGTGTGTGGTCTGCGCTGTTGGGTTGCTCACTCCTATAGCACATACTTAATCAGCAGGAAGCCACCGATAAGCAGCACCGTGAAGGCCAAAGCGCAGAGGTTGAAATACTTGTCAATGAATTTTTTGATGGGCGCACCAAACTTGTAGATGAGTCCTGCCACCAGCGTAAACCTCAAACCCCTACTAACGATGGATGCAATGATGAAAATCCAAAAGTCCTTCACTCCGAGGAACACGCCTGCCGAGATGGTGATGAGTTTGTAGGGGATGGGGGTGAAGCCTGCCGTGAATACGAGCCAGAAGTTCCACTCGGAGTACTTCACGCCCACGCTATCAAAGGCTGCCTGCGAAAACACGGCGGGAATGAACCAGCCGTCCACCAACTCCCACGCAAAGGCACCCAGGCTGAAGCCGATGATGGCACCAAAGACCGAGCCTGCGGTACAGATGAGTGCATACTTGAACGACTTGGCCACAGCACCAATGCAGAGTGCAATGAGCAACACATCGGGTGGCACGGGGAAGAAGATACTCTCGCACATCGCAAAGAGGAAGAGTGCAAGTGTGCCCCACTTGCTGTCGGCCCACGAGAGCATCCAATCATACAAGCGGCGCACAATGCCCGGCCTTTTCTCCTTTGGAGTTGCAACGGTGCTGTTTTGTTGTTCTGTCATAATGATGTGCGTTCTTTCTTTTTGCAAAAAGTTGGGGGAATGTTTTTTTTCTGCTAAATATCGTCCGAAAGGAATTCGTAGCCCAAACGCTTACCGGTTTGGAATTGTGTGTTCTCGTTGCGGGAGTCGAACTGCTCCACATTCACGCGCTTGATGGAGTCGTAGGAGGGCATCAGCAGGTCGAAGCCGAGTGCGTAGAGGATGGCCCTTTGGAGAATCTCCAAGATGGCCTCGCGCGAGATGCGCTCACGGCCAAACTCGTCCACACGCCACCTCTCCTGACGTTTGCCCTCAACGAAGAACATACCCTCCCTATTGACAAAGATGCGGGCAATGAGGTAACCCTCGTCGTCGGCGCGTTTGTTCTTGAAGGAGTCGGCCAGGAAGTTGTAGATGTTAATCACGCCACAGTAGCTGTTGGCCCTGTCGGTCTGCACATATTGGTTGTGCCAAATGCGGTGTTCCTTCTCAAAGGTGAACACATTGGTGTGCATTGCGAACACCAGCATATCGGCTGCCACCTGCAAGCGAGCCTCCGACTTACCCTTGTCGATGTAGTCGATGCGGATGCGCTTGTCGATTTTGTCATCGAGTTCTTCGTCCAACTCAGTGGAGAACTCGTGCAGAACGTCTTTGAGTTCGGCAAAAAGGTTGAAAGTGTTGTCGAAAACCTGCTGTTTGAGGTTCGATTTGCTGACCAAAAGGCCTTTGATTTGTGTGCGTAAATCGGCTTGTGAGTCCATATAAATTTATTGTCTAACGTCTAACGGCAAAGGAGTAACGTCAAATGTCTGCCGTCTGACGGTGTTTTCTTTTTATTCAATTCTTACCACTTGTCCTGCCACCAAGGGTGTGTTGCGACCGAGGGAGTTGATTTTGGCCAGCGCACGAGCCGAAAGGCCCAGCTTGCGACCGATGTGTTGCAGGCTCTCGGTGCCCATTGCCACCACATAGCGGCCCTCCTTGTCGGCATAGATACCATAGCCCCCCACACTCTCCAACGGTAGGAGCATATTGTCCACATCCACCCTCACGGGCTCCTCGGGCACCACCTCCTGTTCGGCCACACCCTCTGTGCCCTCCTCGGTGGGGGTGTCGGCGGTGGGCTGCTTCTCGGCGGCGGGTTGCTCCACCACGGGGGTAACATAGTCGGCCAGCAGTGCGTTGTCAAACCTCTGGAGGTTGTTCTCCTCGATTATCCTGATGAGCAGGTCGGCATAGGCGGGGTTGGTGGCATAGCCTGCCGCCTTGAGTCCTCGTGCCCACCCTTTGTAGTCCTTGGGGTCGAGGTCAAAGAGCGAGCGGTAACGCTCCCTCTCGGAGAGGAACAGCGCGTGGTCCACATAACTTTCGGCCACCGACTCATATTTGCGGAAACACTCCTGCGGAGCATCGTCGTCGTGTGCGAGCGAGGGACCATCCCACGAGCCTCCACACTTTATGCCGAAGTGGTTGTTGGCCTCTCGCGCGAGCCTTGAGTTGCCATTGCCCGACTCCAAACATCCCTGTGCGAGTGTGATACTTGCGGGGATACCATAGAGGAGCTGACTTTCCACAGCCATTGGAGCATACTTTTCGATGTACTGTGCACGTGTGAGAGTCTGCTGTGCGACCACAGGAGTAGCCACAGCCACCACCATAGCCACCACCATAGCCACCACCATTAGTTGGGCCTTCCTTAACCCCGACTTCTGAAATGAATTAGCCATCAGTGTTGCGGCCCCAATAATATGTGTCATAAATCGCTGCATTCTCACACCTTTAATTCACAAAAATAGATATAATAATTGAAAAAATGAAAATTTCACCTCGCAAAGCACCTTTTCATTAGTGGCCCCACGAGGGCAATTCTCTTTTTTGGGGGAGCGAGAGGCGGTTTGTGAGGAAAAAAGAGTATCTTTGGGAAAACATTAAAACGATTTAACAAGGATGAAGAGAGCTCAAATTTGCAAAATTGCAATGCTGGTGGCAGTTGCGGTGGTGGTGTCGGGTGTTTGGAGCACCCTTCGGGCACAAGAAACAATGGAGGACCTGATTACCCTCACTCTCGACAGGTGGGACGGTCGGTACAATCCGGGCGAAGAGGTGGCAATTCACGCTGTGGTGCCCGAAGAGTTTGAGGCCGTGCGCGAAATATGGGTCAATGGTCTGCTCGAATCGAGCGAACTTGTGGTTGTGGAGAAGGGCGAGTATGACATCCTCACACGCCGCTACGATGTGCCGACAACGGTGATGCTCAAGTTCAGAAACCCCGACAAAAAGCAGCACAAAGACTTCACCGACATAGGCTATTGTGTGGGTATGGAGCACTTTAGGCCCGGCTTTGAGAAGCCCGCCGACTTTATGGAGTGGTGGCGTGCGCAGGTGGCCAAGTTGCGCGAGTTGCCCATTGAGGCGAAAATCGTTGAGGTGGAGGTTCCCAAAAAAGACGCTGCCGACTATGTGTGCTACGACATTGAGGTTAATTGCGGAGAGGGTGGTGCACCCGTGCGTGGCTACTTGGCAATGCCCAAGGGAGCAACTCCGGGCTCGCTACCAATCTGCATCTACACCCACGGAGCAGGTGTTAATGGTGGAAGTAATCGCTCAAAGATAGATGTCGCCCTGCGTTATGCACGACACGGTAGCATATCGCTCGACCTCAATGCCCACGGAATGCTCAATGGTCAGCCGCAATCCTACTACGATGAACTCAACGCCACAACCCTCAAAGGGTACAAAGACCGCCCCATTGAGAACCGCGAAGATTACTATTTCAGGGGTATGTACCTGCGCCTGCAACGAGCCCTTGATTGGCTCTGCACACTGCCGGAGTGGAACGGAGAGCGCGTGTTGGTTATTGGCAATAGTCAGGGAGGTGCCCAAACGGCAGCCATTTGCGGTTTGGACAATCGTGTAACACACGCCGTAATTCGCGAGCCAGGAATGATGGACCTCGGAGGTAGGCTGGTGGGTCGTATGAGTGGTCCTCCTTGCTTGGTGGATGAATATGGCATCACCGAAGAGTTCCTGAAGTGGGGTCCCTACTTTGACACAGCCTTCTTCCTCGAACACAGCACTGCCAAGATAATCTTTGAGTGTGGCTGGGTGGATATGTCGTGTACCCCATCGTCAATGTTGTCGGGCTACAACCTTGCGGGTGGCGAAAAGACCATCTACACCTATCCCTATCGCCGCCACCAGAGCCCACGAGGTAAGTATAGGGAGCCGTGGAATAGTAGGATAAATAAGCAATTTGCGAAGTTTATTTCGGATGCGCTGAAATAGGGTTTGTTGGCTAAAGGGGTAATGCTAATCGGCTGGCACCTGTTAAGCCAACACCTCCACATATAAATCACGGGTATCTTTTTTAATACCCGTGATTTTTTGTTGGCCTAAAGGGGGTAGAGGGATTACGTCGCTCTGCTCCGTGATCCCTTTCCGCTCGCCGCGGGGCCCTTGCAAACGAACGAAACAAAGGTCTGCTGCGCAGCCCACAAAACCCTCAACAACCACATCAAAACCCACAAAATACACCGCCAATCATCGCTGTCATACTTGAAATGATTTATTGGGTGACTAGTCGGAGGATTGCTTGGAAAACCATTGTCGGATGGGTTTTCTACAACAATTGACTTTAATGAAAATTCTTTTGCGCAAACTGAATTTCAAAAATAAAAATCATTTCCTATCTTTGTGAAAAGATATATTTCGGACTATTATGTCTTTTTTACGAATTATTTTGACATCAAAAAGGATGGAAAATAACTTACTCTGTAGAAAATAAGTACTAACTAACTTGAAAATAGAAAACCTATGGCTTCACGACGCGATTTTTTAAAAACTATGATGATGGCTTCGGCCGGTTTAGCAGTGAGCGGTCCCTCATTGCTCTATGGTCAGGAGGCGAAAAGCACAAAAAACAAAGGTGAGAAGGTGAAGATTGCCTACATCGGCATCGGTAACCGTGGTCGACAGATTATCGAAGCCTTTGACAAAACCGGAATGGTCGAGGTTATTGCTTTGTGTGATGTAGAGATGGGGGCCAAGCACACCCAAAAGGTGATGGCGATGTATCCCCAAGCCAAGCTTTTCCGCGACTTCCGCAAACTTTTTGACGAGGCAGGCAACCTCTTTGATGCCGTTGCTATTGCAACGCCCGACCATTCACACTTCCCGATTTCGATGTTGGCGTTGGCATCGGGCAAGCACGTCTATGTGGAAAAACCGCTTGCACGCACATTCTACGAGGCCGAACTGCTGATGGAGGCTGCACGCAAACGCCCCCATTTGGCCACACAAGTGGGTAACCAGGGACACTCCGAGGCCAACTACTTCCAATTCAAAGCGTGGATGGATGCCGGCATCATTAAGGACGTTACGGCCATAACTGCACACATGAACAATGCCCGTCGTTGGCACAAGTGGGACTCGAACATCCACCGCTTCCCCACCGGGCAACAGCTACCGCCCGATATGGATTGGGACTCGTGGCTCTGTGCTGCCGAGCACCACGACTATCACCCCGACTACCACTTGGGACAATGGCGTTGCTGGTATGATTTTGGTATGGGTGCGCTCGGCGATTGGGGTGCTCACTTGCTGGATACAGCACACGAATTCCTTGAATTGGGACTCCCCTACGAGATTTCAATGCTCTATGCCAACGGTCACAACGACTACTTCTACCCCTACTCGTCGACAATCCTCTTTCGCTTCCCACAGCGCAAGGGTATGCCGCCCGTAGATGTCACCTGGTACGATGGCCTGGACAACCTGCCTCCCCTGCCCGAGGGATATGGTTCGTCGGTGGGTGCCGACAATGTGCCAACAACAAACCAAGGCAACACAGCCAGCAAGAAGCTACAACCCGGCAAGATTATCTACACAAAAGATTTGATTTTCAAGGGAGGCAGCCACGGCAGTACCCTCTCAATCATTCCCGAGGAGCGTGCCCGTGAGATGGCCGACCGTCTGCCCGTAGTGCCAAATAGCCCCTCAAATCACTTCGAAAACTTCCTGCTTGCTTGTCAGGGTCGTGAGAAGACACGTTCGCCTTTCGAAATCAACGGTGTGTTGAGCCAGGTATTCTCGCTAGGAGTCATCGCACAGCGCCTCAACACGCAACTCTTCTTCGATCCGCGCACGAAACAAATCACAAACAACGCCTTTGCGAATGCTATGCTAACAGGAATTCCGCCTCGCAAGGGTTGGGATGAATTCTACAAACTCTAAACTTAAACGAAACCAAATCATATGAAACGCTTTTTTACCGCAGTTGTGTTGCTCTGTATGGCAACAATGGCCTCGGCTCAGACTTGGGAGCCACTCTTCAATGGCAAAAACCTCAGGGGGTGGGAACGCCTCAATGGTAAGGCCGAATATAAAGTTGTCGACGGGGTAATCGTCGGCACAACCTGTGAAGGTAAGTTCAACTCGTTCCTGGCCACAAAAAAGACCTATGGAGATTTTATCTTGGAGTTTGAATTCAAATTCGATCCGGCACTCAATTCGGGTGTTCAGTTCCGCAGTTTAAGCCTTCCCGAGTATAAGAATGGCCGTGTACACGGCTACCAATTTGAAATGGACCCCACAAATCGTGCTTGGTCGGGCGGCATCTACGACGAGGCTCGCCGTATGTGGCTCTACCCTATGACCTTCAACCCCGCAGGTCAGTCGGCATTGAAGAATAACGAGTGGAACAAGGCACGCATAGAGTGTTTTGGTCCCATTATGCGCACCTGGATCAATGGTGTTCCGTGTGCCAACCTATGGGACGATATGACCTCGGAGGGTTTCATTGCCTTACAAGTCCACGCCGTTAAGGACGAGGGATTGTACGGAAAGCACATTATGTGGCGCGACATCCGCATATGCACAACCGATGTCGAGAAGTATATGACACCTATTGAGAAGTGTGCTCCCGAGGTGGTTTGGTCTGCCAACACACTCTCCCCACGCGAGCAGGCCGAAGGCTGGAAATTACTCTGGGATGGCAAGACGACCGAAGGCTGGCGTGGTGCCAAACTTGACTCGTTCCCTGCCGAAGGTTGGGTTATTGAAGATGGTATTTTGAAGGTCAAGAAGGGCGACGGTGGCGAATCGACCAATGGTGGCGACATTGTAACGACTCGCAAATACCGCAACTTTATTCTTTCGGTCGATTTTCGTTTTACAAATGGTGCCAATAGCGGCATTAAATACTTTGTCAATCCCGATTTGAATAAGGGTGCTGGTTCTGCCATCGGTTGCGAGTTCCAGATTTTGGATGATGCCAACCACCCCGATGCGAAGTTGGGTGTGTGTGGCAACCGCCAACTCGGCTCGCTCTACGACTTGATTCCAGCACCGACAACCAAACGCGTATTTAGAGGTCAGTTCAATCGCGCAGTAATCGTTGTTCAGGACAACCACGTAGAACATTGGCTCAATGGCGTGAAAATCATTGAGTATGAACGCAATAACCAGATGTGGGAAGCGTTGGTCGATTATAGCAAATATCAGAAGTGGCCCAATTTCGGCAATGCAGCCGAGGGTAACATCTTGTTGCAGGACCACGGCGATGAGGTATGGTTCCAGAACATCAAGATCAAAGAATTATAAAAATACAAATATCGAAAAAGCCTAAAAAAATATAAGGAGTCCAAACAGACTCCTTTATTTTTTAGCTTTTGCGAAGAGATAGGGATTACGTCGCTACGCTGCGCTTGCCCACCCCTGACACTTTTGTAGAGCAAAGTCTACACTCGGTGTGCCCGTTGGCACTCGCGGGGGGCCTTGCGGGATTACGTCGCTACGCTCCGTGATCCCCTGCCGCTCGCCGCGGGGCCCTTGCAAACTAACGAAAAGCCTGCACGCTCCTTCGGAGCGCTGTTTTTTATGCAGAAAGGTGGCATAGTGAGTAAACTCCCTGCCACCTTTCGGCATAAAAAAACCTCTGCTTCGGCAGAGGTTTTCAGGCTTTTTATTCTTTTGCGGAGAGACAGGGATTCGAACCCTGGATACCCGAAGGTATAACGGTTTTCGAGACCGCCCCGATCGACCACTCCGGCATCTCTCCATCGGTCAAGGTCAAAACAAACTTCCGTTTATTCCACCTTTCGGCCTGCAAAGATACACATAAAATTCAAAATGCAAAATTCAAAATGCAAAATTGAGTCGAATTTTGTGAGGAGGAGTGGTCAGGGTGCGGTGAAGAAGAGTGAACTCTCCACCGCTGCATTACCGGCCGAGTCGGAAGCGTGCAGCGCATTGCGCGTGGTCGAGGTGCCATAGCGTCTGCGCAGCGTGCCCTTCTCCGCCTGTCGTGGGTTGGTCGCACCAACAAGCCTACGCAGGGCCTCCACGCCATTCTCCCCCTCCAGCACCATTGCCACAATCGGTCCCGAGGTCATCAGTTCCACAAGTTCATCCCAGAAGGGTTTGCCTCGGTGCACCTCATAGAGGCGCTCCGCCGCAGCCCTATCGAGCCGCACCAGGCGCATCTGCACAATGTCGAAGCCCGCCTCCAGCAGTGCGTTGATAATCTTACCCTCCTGGCGTGCAAGCATCGCATCGGGTTTGATGATACAAAAAGTTCGTTCTCTCATAGTGCCCCATACCAATGCAACAATCGTACAACTCCTAAAAATAACAAAGGAGTGCACCCCAAAAAGTAGGTCACACCCCTCGCCAAAGTTTTCTTCGTACTTGTATTTTTCTAATTCAGGTCGAGTAGCCCCTCGGGCAGGTCGAAGTGGACCGTGCGCTCGGTGGGGGAGTACTCCACGATGAAATCATCCACAGCGGGGATAATAACCTCCCTTGACTCAATGTTGATGTAGAAGAGCGGGTTCCACTCATCATCTTCAAAATCGACAATCTCGCCCCTCAGTTCGCTACCCTCAAAGGTGGCCACAAAGCCCACGAACTCCTCCAAGTAGAGTTCATCATCCTCCTCAAAGGTGCGCTCCTCTTCGGGCTCCTCAAAGCCCAGCAGCAGCTCCTTACCGATGAGTTCGGCGGCTCGGTAGGGGGTGTCGAGGTCGGCAAACCTCACCACGGCACCGCTCTTACCCCTGCGTTCGAAATGGTCAAAAAAGAGAGGAACCACCAGATTGTCCACATAGACAAACAGCGGTTCCTCTGTTGAGAAGTCCGAAGGAAAAGTGTCGTAGAGGTTCAATGTGAGTTCGCCGTGGGTGCCGAAACTCTTACCGACTTTGGCTACTGCAAACTCTTTCATTGTGGTCTTCTCTGTCGTCCTTGTGCCCTGTGAGCACTTGGCCTGATAAATACTCCTCTATCGTTGCAAAAACTCCCTCTCTTCCTTCAAACTGTTGTACCAAACCTTGGTGTGGGGCGTCTTGACTATGCCTCCTCCTCGGTTGCGGTCTCCTCGCTTGCCTCCTCAGCAGCAGCCTCAGCGGCGGCGGCAGCAGCGGCAGCCTTCTTCTCGGCTACTTTTGCAGCGATAGCCTCTTTGGTTTTGGCCTCCTCTGCGATAGCGGCTTTGTGAGCGGCGGCCTTGTCGGCAGCAATCTTACCGCTCTTGGCAGCGATTTTAGCGTTCTTCTCGTCCATCCACTTGTTGAACTTGGCCTCTGCGGTAGCCTCATCGAATGCGCCTTTGGCTACACCACCAAGGAGGTGTTTCTTGTACAAAACGCCCTTGTAGGAGAGGATTGCACGGCAAGTATCAGTGGGTTGTGCGCCTTTCTGCAACCAGTCGAGTGCCCTATCGGCATTCAACTCGATTGTAGCAGGATTGGTATTAGGGTTGTAAGTACCAAGTTTTTCGATGAACTTACCATCGCGTGGCGCCCTGCTATCTGCGGCAACGATGTGGTAGAAGGCGTAGCCTTTCTTACCGTGGCGTGCCAAACGAATTTTTACAGACATTGTGCGTAAAAGTTTAGTTGTTAATAATTTAGTTCTCTTTTCCGAGTGGCTTTTACACCACTACGGCCCGCAAAGATACAAATAAAATTCAAAATGCAAAATTCAAAATTCAAAATTATTGATTTTGAACAACTTTGCGTGTCTTCTTTTTTGCCTAATCTCCCCAAAAGAAAAAAGTAATTTTGAATTCTGAATTTTGAATTCTGAATTCGCCAACTACATCTCGGCTTCCACTTTGGCGGGGGTTAATTTCATTCTGTGGCTAGGCACCTATGTAATTTTGAATTTTGAATTTTGAATTACATCTCGGCTTCCACGTTCCACACAAAGGCCCTCATACCTTGCAGTTGGGTATCTTTGTCGATGGCACGCAGGGCCTCCATTGCGGGCTCCACCTTGCTGTCGTCCACCACAGCAATGATGGAGGTGTTCATTGCGGGCCACGTGTGGCTGCCCATATGGGGCTCGCCCGTGTAGGAGCCACGGCCGTGGGTGAGGGGAAAGAGGGTGTAGCCACGAATGTCGAGTTCGTCAAGCATTGTTGCGATGCGCTCGGTCATCGCCTGATTGTAGGATATAAATAGTGCTTTCATAGCTTTGTAGCGTGTGTGTGCGGGGTTTATTGGTTGTTGTTATTCTCGGCCAGAGCCTTCATCTTCTCCTCATAGCGGCGTTGCTGGCGTGCCTTGCGGCGTGCGGCGGCCTTCTCGCTACGGCCCATAAAGACGTAGTAGAGGATGGGCACAGCCACGAGGGTGAGCACCAACGAGAAGGTCAGACCACCGATGATGGTGATACCCATAGGCTGCCACAACTCGGCACCATTACCCAAGCCCAACGCCATAGGCAGCATACCGAGCACGGTGGTGAGCGAGGTCATCAACACGGGGCGCAGACGGCTCTTGCCGGCCTGCAACACTGCATCGTACATTCCCACACCCCTCTCGCGGAGCAGGTTGGTGAAGTCCACCATCACGATACCGTTCTTCACCACAATACCCACCAGCATCACTATGGCAATCAAGGCCATAAGGCTCAACGGGGTGTTGGTTATCCACAGCGCAATGGCCGAGCCGGGCAGTGCATAGAGGATGGTGAACATAATGATGAAGGGCATAATGAACGACTCAAACTGGGTGGCCATAACGATGTAGACGAGCAGCACGATGAGCACCAACAGCATACCGATGTCGGCGAAGGACTCCTGCTGGTCCTCAAAGTCGCCACCGATGGTGGTGTAGACATCCTCGGGCAGGGGGTAGGTGGCGAGCACGCCATTCACCCTGCCGACCATTTCGCCCAGTGGCACGTTGTTACCAAGGGCTACCGTAACCGTAACAAGCCTCTGGCGATTTTGTCGCTCGATGGTGGGCGGAGCATAGACTTCGGTAACCTTGCCGATGTCGCGCACCCTCACGCCCTGGCCACGCTGGTTGTAGACGAGGATGTTCTCCACGTCCTCCAACGAGAGTCGGTCCTCCTTGTTGTAGCGCACCTTGATGTAGTACTCCTCGCCATCCTCGCGATAGATGGAGGCGGTCATACCGTTGATGCGGTTACGTATGGCGGTGGCCACCGTGGAGGAGTTGAGTCCGTAATAGGCCAAGCGGTTGCGGTCGAACTCCACGTTGTACTCGGGCCTCATATCATCCCTCGACACACGCACATCCCTTGCGCCCTCCAAGCGGGAGAACTGCTCCACGAGGTCGGCTGCAATTTGGTTGGTGCGCTCGATGTCGTGGCCGAAAATCTGCACCTGCACCGAGCTGCCGCCACCCATCATTCCGCCACCACCGCTCACCGTGGAGCGTTTGATTTCGGGTATGGTGGCGAGGTCGGCACGGAACTCATCGGCAATCTCAAAGACGGTGCGCTCCCTATCCTGCGGGTCGGTCAGTCGGAAGGTGTAGTTGATGATGTTGCTACCCGTGGTGCTCATTGCGGCAAACACGTTGGAGGTGCTCGAAGAGCCCGCACTTGTGGAGAGCAGTATCACCTCGGGGTACTTGGCATAGACAATGGAGTCGATGCGGCGTGCCACGGCGGAGGTGTAGCCCACGCTGAGGTTTTGGTCAAGGGTTATGGTTGCGCTCATCTGGTCGCCATCGCTGCTGGGCATAAACTCGGTGGGTATCTTGGTGGCAAAGAGCCACAGACCGAACACCAACAGCAACATCGGAGCAAAGAACACCACCTTCTTGTGGCGCAGTGCCCAACGGAGCACCCTCTCGTAGGCCCTGTCGAGCCATCCGAGGAAGCGGTCAATGGGTTTGTAGACGATGCTCAGTCCCTTGTAGGTGTGTTGGTTGTTCTCAATGCGGAGCAACTTGGCCGAGAGCATAGGGGTGAGCGATATGGCGGCGATGGTGGAGGTGGTTACCACCAGCGACACAATCCAACCGAGCTGTTTGAACATCACACCGGCCATACCCTCCACCATAGTCAAGGGCAGGAATACGGCCACAACCACCAGTGTGGTGGCAATTACCGACAGCCACACCTCATTGGTACCATAGATGGCCGCCTCGCGGGGCTTGCTGCCTCGCTCAATGTGGGTGGTGATGTTCTCCAGCACCACAATGGCGTCATCCACAACCATACCGATGGCGATGGAGAGCGAGGAGAGCGAGATGATGTTGAGCGTACCACCCGTGAGTTGGAGGTAGATGAACGACACCACCAGCGAGATGGGGATGGTGAGACAGATGATGAGCGTTGCCCTCCACCTGCCGAGGAAGAAGAGCACCACCAAAATCACAAACAAGAAGGCGAACATCACCGTGTCGGTCAGTGTGTCGATACTATCCTTGATGTTCTTGGAGGAGTCGCCCAACACGTGTACGGTCACATCCGAGGGGAGGTTGCGCTCAATCTCGGGCAACATCTTCTTGACCTTCTCCACAATCTTCACGGTGTTGGCTCCCGACTGCTTCTGAATCATCACCCTCACACCCTTTTGGCCGTTGAGTCTCTCGTCGAGGGTCTCCTCCTCGAGGGTATCTTTGATTTCGGCAATGTCCTGGAGGTAGACCTCTTGTCCGCCGAGGTTGCTGATGAGGATGGTTTTGAGGTCGTCGGAGGAGTTGAACTCACCGTCGGCCTTGATGTTGTAGGTGTGGTTACCGATGTCGAGCGTACCGCCGGAGGTGTTGATGTTCTCCTGTGCGATGATACCGCCAATCTGCTCCACCGAGAGCCCATAGGCTTCGAGTTTCACGGGGTCCACGTTCACCTGAATCTCCCTCACGGGGGCACCCATAATGCTCACCGAGCCCACGCCGTCAATGCGGCTCAAACGGTTGGAGAACTGCTCCTCCAAAATCTTGTTGAGCGCAGGATAACTCTCCTCGGCGGTGATAGCAAACGACATAATCGGCATCATTGAGGAGTTGAAACGGAAGAGGATGGGCTCCTCGGCGTCGTCGGGCATAAAGTCGGTGAGTCGGCCGAGTGCATCGCGGATGTCGTTGGAGGCTTCGTCGAGGTTGGTACCCCACTCAAACTCCAGCGACACGAGCGACACTCCATCGCTCGACTTGGAGGTTATCTCCTTGAGGTTGCTCACCGTGTTCAGACCATCCTCAATGCGCCTGGTGATGTTGTTTTCCACATCCTCGGCATTGGCACCCTGATAGGTGGTAACCACCGAGATGGCCGGCAGGTCCATTTCGGGCAACTGGTCGATGGCCAGATTGTTCAGCGAGAAAAGACCGAAGACAATCACCGCCACGAAGATTAGGGCGGTGGAAATCGGCTTTCTAACGGAGGTTTCGTATATTTTCATCTTTGCTTGATTTCTCTAAATAGTAGGTAACTCTTTGAGTTGTCTGTATTCCAAATTCGGGGGATGGGAAAGTGTGTGCTGTGCGCGTTGAACCACTATTCTACGACCTCCACTTGTGCGCCGTCTTTGAGTTTGGAGAGTGCGGTGATGGCAACCTGCTCGCCCTCGGCAAGGCCGCTGAGCACCTCCACCTTGTCGCCCACCTGACGACCGAGGCTTACAACCTTGCGCTCGGCAACGCCATCTTTGATGACGTAGACATAGCGGTCGTTCACACCCATCTGCTTCTGCACAGCCACATCGGGCACCACAAGGCTGCTGCGGTTACCCATATTGAACTCCGTGCGGGCAAACATACCCGGGCGCAAAATCTCCTTGCCATTGGGCACGAGCACCTCCACGTTGAAGGTGTGGGTGTTGGCGTTGATTGCGGGGTAGACGATGTTCACCTCGCCCTCAAACACCTTGTCGGGGTAGACATCGGCCATAACAGCCACCTTCATACCCTTGTAGACCTGTGGGTAGTATTGCTCGGAGAGGGCAACGATAGCCTTCAGGCGGTTGATTTGCATCACCTGCAACACACCCACGCCACCGTCGGCATTACCGCCCATTGTGAACAGGTCGCCGGGCTCGTTGTAGCGACCGGTGATGACACCGTCAATGGGCGAACGAAGTTCGATGTTGCGCTCCAAGTTGGCGATGTTCTCCTCCATAACCGAAACGGAGGTCTCGAGTTCGTCAATCTGCGATTGACTCACGCCTCCGGCCTCGTACACTTTGCGCATACGGGCCAAGTTCTGCTTGGCATTTTTGAGTTGTGCGGAGGTCTGGTTGTATTGGTTGCGGTCGAGGGTGGCAACGAGTTGTCCCTGCTTTACGTGGTCGCCCACATCAACCCTAATCTCGTCAATGCGGAGAGCCATCTGGGGAGTGATAAAGGTTTTTTTGTAGGGCAGCAGAGTGGTTGTGAAGTCCACGGTTTGGGCCACGTTGATGCGCTCCACGGGGGTGGTCTTGGTCAGCACGGTTGTCTGCTGTGTGAGCACGCTCTCCACTGCGGGAGTCTTTTTCGCTCCGCCCGAGCAACCTGCCAGGGCGAGTGTGGCCACTGCGGCCACTGCAATCAAAATACTACGTTTCATAAAACTTTGCTATCTAACGCCACTATCTCCGACGTCAAAAAAATTATATTATTTACTATGTTCTCAATTTTCAAAACAGACGCCCCCGCCACTTCGTGGCACCCCCTCTAACTTAGAGGGGGACCTTCTTATTCTCGGGTATCTTTTTTAATACCCGTGCCGAAGGCACACCAAAATTTTGAATTTTGAATTTTGAATTAACCCACCTTCGGTGGCTTTTAGTTGCTCTCGCTCGGCAAAGTGTGCAAGCACCCTCTGCCCTCGCTTACTCGCAACTTTCTCAATTCTCAAACCCTTTGCCGATGACCTTTTCGTAGTCGGCACGTGCGGCCAAAAAGTCGTAGATGGCTTGCGAGTAGTTCAACTTGGCCTGCGTGAGCGACAACTCCGAGGAGTTGAGTTCCAAAATGGTGCCCGTACCTGCATTGTAGCGCACCTGGGCAATCTCGTAGGCCTTGCCCGCCTGGCGCACCGTAATCTCGTTGGAGTTCATCTTCTCCTTGGCGGTGAGGATGTTGTTGAAGGCACTCTCCACCTGCACGTTCACACTCTGTGTGAGGTAGTCCCTTTGGAGGGAGAGTTGGTGCAGTGAGTTACGAATTTCGTGGGCCTTGTTGATGTTGCGGCCACCCGAAAAGAGGGGTATGCTGATGGATACTCCTGCCGACAGAGGGTTCTGCCACCACCACTCCTTCTTGGTTGTGGGTGCAGCGGGGCCTCCCATACTACCACCAATAATCTCGCCGAAGTTCATCGAGTTGTCGTTACCGGAGTAGATGAAGGTGGAGAAGGCTGCCACGGTGGGCAGACGGCTGGCGTTGGTCAGTTTGAGTTGGTGCTCGAGCATCTTGGCTTGGAACTCCAACGAGCGCAGGTCGGCATTGGCCGAGAGGTCCACACTATCGGTGGGCACGGTGGCTGCGGCTACCTCATCGGCAAAGTCGTCCAGCGAGCCCTCCAGCACAAAGTCAACCTCGGCAGGCAAGCCGAGATACATCCTGAAGAGCATCTTGGTCGCCTTGATGGAGTTTTCGGTCTGCACAATGTTGGGGCGCAGGTTGCTTAGTTGCACCTGGGCCGACAGCAGGTCATACTCGCTGGCAAGCCCCTGCTTGTACATAGCCTCGGTGTTGGCCACCGTCTCGGCTATCGACTTCTCGCTCTCCTTGAGCACCTCCAACGATTGCTCGGCCAACAGGATGTTGTAGTACCCCTTTTTGACCTCGTTGGTGAGGTTGATTTTGGACGAGCGTGCGCTCTCCACGGCCTGCTCCATCTGTGTGCGGTTCATTTTGAGCGTCTCGTAGACGGTGGGCGCATAGAGCGGCAACGAGAGCGAAGCCTGATTGTTGATGGTGTTGTCGGCACCAAACGACAGACCCTTGGCCATCTCCTGCTTCACAATGCTGTAGGAGTACTGGCTCTGCACCGACACGTTGGGCAGCAGACTACCAATGGTCTGCTTGCGAACCCAATCCTGACGCTCAATCTCCAACTGCGATACCACAATCGTTGGGTTGTCGCTCAGGGCAATCTCCAGAGCCTTGTCAAGCGAGAGGGTGACCACCTGCGCCCTTGCCGATGCCAAGGAGCAGACGATGCCCACAACCACACAAAGCCCTGCTGTGAATGTTCGTTTCATAATCTTTATTGTTGTTTTAGAAAATTATTGTCAATGTATGTGCGACCCTTGTCGGTGGCAATGCCTCGCAAGAAGAGAACCACCGCGTGGGGGATGGAGTTGTCATCAACATTCAAACCCGTGGAGGCTGTGTTCTCCTCAATGATGTCCAGACCTATAATATAATTAGTCATCGCGCGCGAGTAGAAGTGCAGGTCGAGCGAGCCCATCACCAACCCCTCTTCGACTCCCACCTTGAGAGTGTCCAAAATGTTTGCCACAACGGCCTCGTGCATACGGATGATGAAATCGGTGGCGAGTTCCGGGTAGTAGCGCTTGAGCTGGCAGAGCACCTTGGAGGTGAGTTTGTGTGCGGGCCCCTCCTGTGTGAAGCGCAACCACACAGAGTGGAAGGCGTTCTCGGCCCTGACCACAGCCTCCTCGCCGTGGCGGTGCATCTGCTCCAGGTAGTGCTGCAGGGCGAGGGATATGAGCTCGGTGCGGTCGGTAAACAGTTCGTAGAGCGTGCGCTTGGACATACCGCAACGGCGGGCGATGTCGTCCATCCTCACAGCCTTGATACCCTCCTTGACGAACATCTCGGAGGCCACGCTTACGATTTTTTCTTTCGTGTTGTTCATTGTTTGTCTACTTTTCCCTTCGGGGCGTGGTTTGTGGCGAGTGCCCCAAAGGTGGCCGCAAAGGTAACGAGAAAACTCGGAAAACCAAACGAGTTTTTCGGTTTTCTTATTGTGTATGGTCCGATTTTTTTAGAAATGGAATTTTGTTGAGGGCTGTGTGTCAGGGAGATAAAAAAAGGTCGCCTTTAATCAAAAGGCAACCTTTTTTTCTAAACAGGGGACAGAATCACTTCTAACCCTGTTTCTACTAACCTAAAACTACTAACCTAAATGAACCTTAAAACTTCACTGCAAAGATAAGGACATTCTGAGCAAACTTCCAAACATATTAAAATTTTTTAATAATAATTTAACATTGGAAGTTGTGTTGAATTTGTTAATTTTAGGCGTATAGCGTTGATTGTCAGTGTGTTCTATTGGTTATAAAGAATAATGGGTAAAATTTACCGCCCGAAGAGTTTAAGCAACTTTGCAAGCACCATTTCGGGCCCGATGCGGGTCATACACTCATAGTGCCCAAAGAGGCAAGGCCTGCGTCCGCCCTCCGAACAGGGCCTGCACGGAAGGTCCAACTGCACCGTGTAGCGGGGGTCTTGGCCGTAGCCACAAGACTCTATGAATGGGTGCGTTGCACCCCACACCGACACCGCAGGAGTGCCCACCAGTGAGGCAAGGCTCAACACCGGGTGGTCCACCGTAACCACCGCATCCAACACCGAGATGAGGTCCATCTGCTCATCGAGTGAGGCCCTCTCTGCCACCGACACCACGGCAGGGAAAAGGCTCTCCATACCCTCGCAGAACTGCTTTTGGTAGGTGCCGTTGCCGAACACAAAGACTTTTTCGTAGCGTGCGGCGAGTTGTTTTATCAGTTCGGCCGATTGGTCGATGGGGTAGCAATTACCCTTGTGGGCAGAGAGCAGTGCCACGCCAACCCACCGTCCTTTCTTCTCGCCTGCGAGTATGGTGGCAATTTGTGGTGGGGTGCCTGCACGCCTTTTGCGCACGGGGGCGGGCATACTGAAGGGGAGCCCCAAGCGCCCGAACACATCGCGTGAACGCTGCGAGAGGGGAGTGAGTTGGACCATCACCTTGCGGAACTTGCGGGTGAGCAGTTTGCGCTCAATCTTGCCACGCACGATGACCGAGGTGCGCCTACGCCACGGAGTAAGGCAGAAACGCAACCTGCGGCTGCGGGGCGAGGCCTCCAAGTCGGCCACCATCCCAATGCGTAGCCGCTGAATGTGCCTCCACAGGCGCAGCCCTCCGAAGAGCCCCTTGTAGGCCACATCGTCGGCCAGCACAAACTCCAGCCCTGCCACGCCACGGAACAGAGGGCGCAGTGCGGAGGTGGTCAGCACGGTCAGGCGCAGGTCGGGGTAGTCGCGCTTGAGTCCGCGCAATGCGTGTACGCACATTGCCGCTTTGGCCACATCCGTGAGGCGTATGACAAGCACCTGTTTGGGCTCGGTTGGCGGGGTGGGTTGTTTCATCTTTGGGAGGGTGGTGTGTATGCGTGTGTAAAATGTAGTGGCAAGTGGGCCGTTGGAAAATTATTAACTTACTCGGTTTTGGTGAGCGATAGGAAGTTCTCAATATCCTTTTGGAGCTTCTTGTAGAGGAAGCAATCCTTGTAGTTCTCGTTGAAGAGGAGTGCCTCACGCACGTTGCAGAGGGAGTTGTTGTAGTTGCTCAGCTCGTTTTGCAACACCAGACCTGTGCGGTTGGAGGAGTTGATGCGTGTGGTGGAGAGGTTTTTCAGTCGTTGGCACACTGCCGCCAACACCACACTCACCACGTTGTCCATAAGGGTGTGGCCGTGCATAAAGAGATAGGTCTGCTCGGGACTCACGCCACGCCTATGCAGCAGGCTCTCGAAGTCGCCCAAGCGGGCTGCAATGTCGGGGTGTTCGTGCTCAAGGGCTTGGAGTCGTCGCCCCACCTGCTTGTGCAACCAGGCGAGGGTGTCGGCTCCGTTGCGGTCGAGGTCGAGGTAACCCAGGCGCACTGTGTTTTTGAAGTGCTGGAGCGTGAAGATGTTGGGTGTGGATATTTGGGCCGAGTAGGCATACCACACAAAGGCGGGGTAGATTACTCTGGAGTAGTCGGCGAAGAACTCCTCAAAGTCGAAGATGTGTGCATCGTTCTTGGTGGCCTTCACACAGAGGTTGTGCAACGAGGGCGCATAGCAGAGGAAGTTCTCGGTGGAGTAGACATAGGTGTGGAAAAGGTAGGGCGAGGAGTTGATGATGCGTGCATCGTGGGTCTGGTTGGCGAAGAGGTAGTCGAAGTCGCTGTCCATACACATAATCAACTCGGGGTGGCACTTGTCGGCCTGCCCGAGGAGTGTCTTTTTGCCCTTGGCGAGGTCCTCGCGCTGGGGCACGCTCACCTCAAACCGCACGCTGTCGCTCTCGTAGGGGTCGAAGATGCTGCGCCAGAAGGCAACGTCCTCATAGCCCTCCACCAAGGCACGAATGGTGCGGCACCCGCTTGGTGAGGGTGTGGTGGTGGCAGAGGGTGCGGAGTGCGGCACTGCCGTATGTTTGCTCTGTTTTGTCATAAGGCCGTGTACAAATGTACGAAAAAAATTTCTATCTTTGTCCTAATTGTACACAAACATATTTTGCAATGGCAGACAACGATTGGAAAGCACGCCTCGGAGTGGTATTCTCCACCAACCCCGATTTCAACTACACCACCGACTCCGCATCGGAGGAGGCGGCCACCCTTGAGCCCTCCCGACAAAACCTGCGAGTGTGGCTCGATAGGGGCCACCGCGGGGGTAAGACGGTTACCCTCGTGCGTGGGTTTGTGGGCTCGGAGGAGGACCTGAAGGACCTTGCCCGAATGTTGAAGAACAAGTGTGGCGTGGGCGGCTCGGCCAAGGATGGTGAGATTATCATTCAGGGCGACCACCGCGAGAGGGTGTTGCAACTGCTGCTTGATGCGGGCTACAAGGCCAAGAAGGCTGGAGCCTAAAAGAGAGTGTGTGGGGGAGGAAAGCGATATGAAGAGCACAGCAAAACGGATATTCCTTGGCCTTGTGGTGGCCTTGTGGTCGCAGGTGGCGGTGGGGCAGTTCTACAACACCGGTGCCTCGCCTGACCACATCCGCTGGAGGCTCTATGAGAGTGGGGAGCGTAGGGTGGTGGCACCCGACTACTTTGACCACTCCGCCCGCCGTGTGCTCCACTATCTGGATACCGTGAGCCACACCATCGGCTATGGTCTGCCCGTGGGCACTCTGCTCTCGGCCCCCGTGGTGCTCCACACCGAAAACAGCGCATCCAACGGACTCTCCATTTGGTCACCCCTGAGGGTGGAGATGTCCGGTATGCCTGCCACGGAGAGTTATGCCCTCACGTGGTTGCGCCAACTCTCGGTGCACGAATTCCGCCACACGGCCCAATACTCGGCCCTCAATCGGGGCTTCATAAGGACCCTGCGCCCGCTGTTGGGCCAGCAGTGGATGCTGCTTACCAGCGGACTGATGCCCTTCTGGTGGATTGAGGGCGATGCCACCGATGCTGAAACCCAGGCGGCAACTTTTGGGCGCGGACTGCAACCTTCGTTCACAATGCACTACCGTGCCGTGGGGCACGACATCCTCCGTGACGACAACCCCGATGTGTGGTTTGGCGGCTCCTACAACCGCTATGTACCCTCGCACTACCACCTTGGCTACCAACTCGTTACTATGGCCAACACCCTGGGTGGACGATATATTTGGGGCGATGTGGTCGATTATGTGGCCCACAAGCCCTACACCCTTCTGCCCACCGAGTGGGCTATGCGCCGCAGGCTCGGATACTCCACCGCGGAACTCTTCCGCACCACATTTGAGAATTTGAACACCTATTGGGACTCGCTGCCCGCAAGGGAGGATAGTGCCCACAGGGTGCAGCAACCTTCTTCACGCAACCCCTCGCCCTACACCACACTCCAGTGGCCACTGTGGGCTAACGAGGCGACCATTGTGGCCCTCAAGGGGGATTTTGATAGGGCGAAGAGGTTTGTGAGCGTGGATGTGGCCACGGGTGCAGAGCGCACCATTGTGTACTGCGGTGCGGTAAACACCCCTCCGGCTATTGTGGGGGGCGAACTCTATTGGACCGAGATGCAGCAACTCTCCTCCTTTGCCCAGCAGGTGGGCTCGGTGATGTACAAAGCCCCCATCGGGGGTGGCACGCCGCAGAGGGTGTTGCACAAGAATACCTATGCCCTCTACCCTGCGGAGTGGGGTGGAACGCTGGCCTTCGTGCGCTACAACCTCGAGGGCACCTACTCGCTCGTCTGCATCGAGGGCGAGTGGACCCTGCCCGAGGGGGTGGAGGTACACGGACTCTGTGGCGAGGGCGAGTGGCTCTACTACCTCACCACCGCATCGGGCGGTATGGCCATCGAGCGTGTGTGCCCCACCGATGGGTGGCGCAGAGAGGTGGTGCGCAAGGCCTCCCACACCTCGCTCTCCGACCTGAGGGTGCAGGATGGGGTGCTCTACTTTGGCTCCATCGCCTCGGGCTACGATGAGGTACACGCACTGGATGTTGCCACGGGCAGGGAGCGCAGGCTCACGACCTCACGCTATGGCTCCTTTGATGGCGCACCCTCGCCCGATGGGAGCCGCATAGCCCTTGCCGTCTACGATGCCGAGGGCTACCACTTGGCGGTGGGCGATGTGGAGTCTAATTGTGAAGAGGTGGCGTGGGCAGAGGTGCCGCACAATGTGGTCAATCCGCCACGCTACAAGTGGGACGGAATGGTTGGCGTGGACGGCGTGGAGTTCACCACCGCCGACCTCCAACGCTCGGAGCAGAAGGCTCCCTCCAAACCCTACCGCAAGGCGGCCCACCTTGTGGACTTCCACTCGTGGGCTCCAATCTACTACCGCCCCGAGCAGATTATGTCGGGCGACTTGGGCGATGTGGGGGTGGGTGTGAGTGCCACCTCGCAAAACCTCCTCTCCTCGGCCTTCACTACCGTGGGCTATCGCTACGGGTGGGGTGGGGAACACCGCGGAGTGGTCAATTTCAAATATGTGGGCCTGCCCGTGAAGTTGGAGTTGGGGGCTGTGGTGAGCAGCCGCTCGGCGGCTGCCACCGTGGCACAAGGAGTGGTGATGAAGGATGGCGACTACGTGGCCGGCTACGACGACTCGGACCACATCTCCGCACCACAACCCACGGCAGCCTCGTGGACACTCACGGGGCGTGCCTATGCACCCGTGATTGTGCGCAACTCCTACTGGACCTCGGTGCTGACCCCCTCGGTGGAGTTGCAACACGCCAATCTGCGACTCTACAACCCAAACCTGCACCGCTATCACACCGGAACAACCGCTGTGGCCGCCACCCTGCAATGGAATTCCTACACCCGAATGGCTGTGCGCAACCTGCAATCACGTTGGGGTGTGGCTGTGATTGGTGGCGTGGGGCGTATGTTGGCGGGCTTCGACACTCCAACCACCGTGGGCGTGTTTGCTCGTGCCCTTCTGCCGGGCTTTGGGGCCAACGATGGCTTCACGGTGAAGGCTTCGTGGCAGGGCATTGAGGGCGATGGCCCCGTGGGATATTCGCTCGACTTTGGGTGGGCCCAACCGCGTGGTTTTAACCACTTTGTGGGCTCCTACCCCTATTGGCCCGATGACAATGCAGGCCTCTCGGTGCAGTATGCCACCCCGCTCTGCTATCCCGATGTGGGTGTTAGTGGTGTGATGCTGCTCAAGAGGATAAGGCTCTCGCTCTTTGCCGATGGTATGACGTGGAGGGGGCTCAATGGGGTTGGTCGCTCGGCCTATGGGCTTATGGCCATTTGCGGTGGCGACCTCTACCTCGACACCTCGTGGTTCCGACTGCCCTCCGAGGGCGACCTTTCGTTGCGCCTCTCGCTCTATGAGGATGCACTCCATTGGGGGTGGCCTGTGATTAGTGGGGGCGTGAGTGTGAGTTTTTAGACAAAAAACACTACCTTTGCCGTTTGGTAGGCAAAACAACTCTGTTGTTTGGCCCAACGAACAAAGACAAATTTAGGCTATGAAGAGATACAAAGATTTGAGCAAGGCAGGCAAGGTTACGCTGTGGTTCTGGACCATCGTGTTGGTACCCACCGTGGCTGTCATCACCCTCCTGCTGCTGACCAACGCCGGCGCATTTGGTAAACTCCCCTCCTTTGAGGAACTTGAAAACCCCAAGAGCAACCTCGCAACCGAAATCTACTCGGAGGACGGAGTGCTGCTCGGCTCCTACTATGTGCAAAACCGCTCCTATGTGGACTACGAGGAGCTCTCGCCCTCGCTTGTGGCTGCACTCATCGCCACCGAGGATGCACGCTTCAAGAGCCACTCCGGCATCGACTTCATCTCGTTGGCACGTGTGGCTGTGCGCACCATCGCTATGGGCGACAGGGGGCAGGGCGGTGGCTCCACCATCACACAGCAGCTCGCCAAAAACCTCTTCCCACGCGACACCACACACTACTCCTCCAAGGTGGCACGTGCGGGTAAACTCGTCATCGCCAAGTTCAAAGAGTGGATTACGGCTGTGAAACTCGAGCACAACTACACCAAAAACGAGATTGTGGCAATGTACTTCAACACCGTCTTTTTCGGCTCCAATGCCTACGGTATCAAGTCGGCCGCAAAGACCTTCTTCGACAAGGAACCCCACGAAATCAATGTGCAGGAGGCCGCAGTGTTGGTGGGCGTGGTCAATGCCCCCACCCGCTACAGCCCCGTGCGCAACCCCAAGAACTCGTTGGCAAGGCGCAACACGGTGATGAGCCGTATGGAGGCAGGTGGCTACATCACCCCCGAACAACTCGACTCGCTCAAAGCACTGCCCATAGAACTCAAATTCTCCCAAGCCTCCCACAACGAGGGCCTCGCCACCTATTTCCGCGAGATGATTCGCCTGACGATGACCTCCCCCAAGCCCACCCGCAATATGTTCTACACCAAGTATGACTACGAAAAAGAGGTTGAAAGGTGGGAGAACAACCCCCTCTATGGCTGGTGCTTGAAAAACCAAAAGGCCGATGGCTCCAACTACAACATCTATCGCGATGGTCTGAAAATCTACACCACCCTCAATAGCACAATGCAACGCTATGCCGAGGAGGCTGTGCAGAAACAACTCGCCGGCCAAATTCAGCCCGCAATGGAGGCACAATATCGCGCCACCAAGGTGCTCTTCAACGACTTGGAGCAGGAGGAAATAGATAAGATTATCAAACGTGCGGTGCGCTACTCCGACCGCTACCGCGAGATGTCCAATGCAGGCCACTCGCAGGCAGCCATAGAGGAGGCCTTCCGCACCAAAACGCAGATGCGAATCTTCACCTACAAGGGCGAGGTGGACACCCTCATCACTCCCCTCGACTCCATCCTCCACCACAAGCGCATTATGCGTGCTTCGCTGGTGGCTATGGACCCCCACAACGGCTACGTGAAGGCCTACGTTGGCGGCCCCAACTTCCGCTACTTCAAGTACGATATGGCCAAGCAGGGTAAACGTCAGGTGGGCTCCACCATCAAGCCCTTCATCTACACCTTCGCCTTTGACCACCTCGGCTACAACCCCTGCACTATGGTGCCCAACCTGCCCGTGACCATCGAAACCTACACCGGCGAGGCGTGGACACCCAAGGAGGCAGGTAAGGTCATCTACGATGGCGAACTCTACCCCCTCAAATGGGGCTTGGCACGCAGCCGCAACAACTACTCGGCGTGGATTATGAAACAAGCCAACCAGCCCGAAGCGGTGGCCGACTTCATCCACAATATGGGCATTATGAGCTACATAGACCCCGTGAACGCCATCTGCCTCGGCACACCCGATGTGTCGCTCTTTGAGATGGTGGGTGCCTACTCCACCTTCGCCAACCGAGGTGTCTACACCGAGCCCATCTTTGTTACCCGCATCGAGGACCGACACGGCAACGTGTTGGCCGAGTTCAACACCACCAGCACCGTGGCCATCAGCGAACAGACTGCCTACACAATGGTCGATATGCTGCGCACGGTGGTACAGCGCGGTATGGGTGGCAGGCTCATTCGCGACTACGGTCAGGGCGAGGTTGAGGTCGGAGGTAAGACCGGTACCTCGCAGGAGAATAGGGATGCGTGGTTTATGTGCGTTGCGCCCAACTTGGTTGGTGGCGTGTGGGTTGGTGGCGAGGACCAGAGCGTACACCTCTCTTCAAGGGGCGAAGGCTCGGTGGTCGCACTGCCCATCTATGGCGAATTCCTCCGCAAGGTGCAGCAAAACGGCACACTCGGAGTTACGGTTGAGGACAAGTTCTTCCGCCCGATGGGAGCCAAGGAGTACGATTGCTGGGATGGCTCGGTAAGCATTGAGGACGTTGAGGCCGAAGCTGCCGAGGGCACCGAGGGCGAGGAACAGCCCGTGGTGGAAGAGAAACCCAACGATGTGGTCTTTGAGGACGAAGAGGAGTTTTTCTAGCGGAGGCCGTCTGACAAACCCCTCAGTCGCTTTGCGACAGCTCCCCTAACTTAGGGGAGCAGCGGCTGAGGAACTTCCCAAGGTTGATACTCTACCGAAAGACAGAATCTACAGATATGACACAATACAGCGATACGCAAGTATCGCCCAAAAGTTTTTGGTGCAGCTTTTTACAAAAAGCTGCGAAGAAAATAGATAAAAAACACAAGAAAAAGATGAAAGTGGCAATTGTTGGTGCAAGTGGCGCCGTAGGACAGGAGTTTTTGAGGATTTTGCAGGAGAGGCACTTTCCTGTGGACGAGTTGCACCTCTTCGGTAGTGAGAGGAGTGCCGGCAGGGAGTATGAGTTTGGGGGCAAGAAGTACACCGTGAAGTTGCTCGCCCACAACGATGATTTCAAGGGTATTGACGTTGCCTTTGTGTCGGCCGGTGGCGGCACCTCCAAGGAGTTTGAAAAGACCATCACCAAGCACGGCACCATTATGATTGACAACTCGAGTGCTTTTCGTATGGACGACGACGTGCCTCTGGTTGTGCCCGAGGTGAACCCCGAGGATGCACACAACACTCCACGCAATGTGATAGCCAACCCCAACTGCTCCACCATACAAATGGTGGTGGCGCTGGCTGCGCTGGAGAAGGTGGCCCACATCAAGCGCGTGCACGTGGCCACCTATCAGGCTGCAAGCGGTGCGGGTGCTATGGGTATTGCCGAGTTAGAGCAGCAGTATGTGGAGATTGTCAAGGGCGAGGAGCCCACGGTGAGCAAGTTTGCCTACCAACTTGCCGGCAACGTCATCCCCCACATCGATGTCTTCACCGACAACGACTACACCAAGGAGGAACTCAAGATGCACTTTGAGACACAGAAGATTATGCACTCCGACGTGGCTGTGAGCGCAACCTGCGTGAGGGTGCCCGTAGCGAGGGCCCACTCGGAGGCTGTGTGGGTGGAGTTTGAGAGGCCCGTGAGTGTTGAGGAGGCCAAGGCTGCGCTGGCAGCAGGCGAGGGCCTGGTGGTTGAGGACGTGCCCGCCGAAAAGAAGTACCCAATGCCGCTGTTTGTGGCCGAGACCACTCCCGTGTTTGTGGGCCGCATCAGGGAGGATATTGCCAACCCCTGCGGCCTGACATTCTGGTGCGTGGCCGACCAAATTCGCAAGGGTGCAGCACTCAACGCTGTGCAGATTGCCGAGAAACTCTTTGGCACCCGCAGCGAGAAGTAACACAAGCCTGCCAACAAACACCCAACCGATAGACTAAACGCGCCCTAAAACACACCACTCCGCTTATGCGTGCAACAAGGAAAACTCTCTTTTGCTCACTTTTGGTTGGAGCAGCGCTGGTGTGGAGCGGAGCACTCTCCTATGGTCAGAGCAAGCAGGGCGACCGCTTTCCGTCGCAAGTGGGCTCGGGCGAGAGGGGAGGTTATGTTCTTGTTTGGGAGGACCTCTTCGATGGGGAGTGCCTCGACCGTGGGGCGTGGAATGTTGAGGTAAATGGCCGTGGTGGTGGCAATGCCGAGTTGCAGTACTACTGCGAGGAGAACGTCGGCATATCCATTGAGCCCACGAGTGGTCGCAGGTGCCTGACCCTCACCGCCCGCAGGGAGCCACACAAGGGCAAACAATTCACCTCGGGGCGTGTCAATACAATGGGCAAGAGAGCCTTCACCCACGGCAAAGTGGAGGCCTACATCAAGTTGCCCAAGACCGCCAACGGACTCTGGCCCGCATTCTGGTTGCTAGGCAATGATTTTCCCACCATAGGCTGGCCTCGCTGTGGCGAAATCGACATCCTGGAGATGGGTAACGTCAGGGGTATTGCCACGGACACCCAGGAAACCTATATGAATGGTGCCTGCCATTGGGGGGTGCGCAACGCCCAGAAGCAACACCCAAGCCACGCCAAACACTCCAACGCTCCCTACTCGTTGCAGGATGGCGAATTCCACCTCTTTACGATGGTGTGGAGCGAGAGGGCAATAGAGATGTATGTGGACATCGATAAGCACCCCGACGTGGAGCCATATTTCTCGCTGAACATTGAGAATACCGAGGGCGGGGAGTTGGCCGCAGGACATTACTTCCACCACGACCACTTCATCCTATTCAACCTCGCCGTGGGTGGCCACTTCACGGGCATACTGCAACCCGATGGTATCACCGCACTGCCGAGTGAGGGCACTGAAGCAAGGTTGTATGTGGACTTCGTTAGGGTCTATCAGAAGAGATAACTATTTACCAATCAAACAACAAACCTTTTGACCGATGAAGAGAACAATTCTATTTGTGTTGAGCCTGCTTGTGGCCTCGCTGACGGCTTTCGGGCAGTTGTCAATGCCCAACGTGTTTAGCGATGATATGGTGTTGCAACAGGGTAAGCCCGTGGCTCTGTGGGGCGAGGCTCGCCCCGGGGCCAAAGTTACTGCCCGTTTTGCCGACCAGAGGGTGTCGGCTGTGGCCGATGCCGAGGGCAAGTGGTCGTTGCACCTGGCCGAGATGACCGCCTCGACCGAGCCACGCACACTTGTTGTGAGCAGTGGCAGGGAGAAACTTACATACAACAATGTGCTTGTGGGTGAGGTGTGGTTGGCCTCCGGACAGAGCAATATGGAGTATTCGATGGGTAACCACAACCACTATCCCCGCCCCGCACGTGGCGATAGGGACATCCTGATGAAAGCCTACTACGAGGCCGACGCACCGCTGGTGAGGGTGCTCTACGTGAACCGCAAGATTATGTATGCCGACACCCTGCCCACCAAAGGTTGGAAGCGTGTGACCACCGAGAATATCAAACCTATGTCGGCCGCAGGCTACTTCTTTGCCAAAGAGTTGGCCGACAGCCTGAAGGTGCCCATCGGACTCGTCTCCACCTCCTATGGTGGCAGCCCCGTGGAGGCGTGGACTCCCGTGGAGGCCTATCGTGAGTCGGAGCGTTTCGCTGCCGAGGTGGACGAGAAGGGTAACTACAGGGGCGTGCCCATCGGCAATCGCTACCGCAAATTCCTCGCTCCGCTGGTGCCCTACACAATGAGGGGCTTCCTGTGGTATCAGGGCGAGCAGAACCTCACCGTGGGCCAGACTTCCACCTACGCCGAGCAGCAGATGTTGCTGGTGGATGCGTGGCGCAAGCTCTGGGGCGACGAGCAGATGCCCTTCTACTTTGCGCAACTCGCACCCTATGCCTACTCGCAGCAACGCACCATCATTGAGCCACGCACGTGGAACGAACTACCCGAATTCTGGGAGCAGCAGAAGGCCGCCTTGGCACAGCCCCACACGGGTATGATTACCACCCTCGACCTTGTGGACGATGTGAAAGAGATACACCCTCCCTACAAGTGGATTGTGGGCCACCGCTTTGCCGAACTCGCCCTGTCCAAGACCTATGGCTATGAGGGTATTGTGACCGAGGGACCCGTGTTCAAGAGCGTGACCATTGAGGGTAAGCGTGCGATTGTGGAGTTCGACAACGTGGGTAGCGGACTGAAAACCCTCACCGGCACTCCCTATGTGACCTTCTTCCGCCTGGCTGGCGAGAGTGGACGCTTCTATGGTGCCGTGGGTAAGATTGTGGGCAAAAACAAGGTGGAGGTCACCAGCCAATGGTTGGGAGCCCCCATTGTCTATGTCTGCTTCGGCTGGGACGAGGCTTCGGGCCACAACCTGCTGGGTGGCAACGGCCTGCCCGCACAGCCCTTCAACACCCTCTGGATGAAACAGCACCAAGAGGTGCCGACCGAGTAGGTACGAAACTCACGTTCAAACATAGTAAATGCATAGCGGGCGACCCAAACAAGGTCGCCCGCTATGTGTTTTTGCGTGTATGTCGCTTTATTTGTAGGCTTTAAGCAACTTCTTTGCCTCTTTTTGTCCGGACTTCCAAGCCTCCTCCATAGTTACGATTTTGCCACCCTTGGCACCACTCATATTGGCAGCCCTCATAAAGGTGAAAATCTCCAGCGTCTCCTCCTTGCTGATGGGTACCTCGCCCGTACGGAAGTATTTGAGCACCTCCTTCAGAAGGTCCTTATAGCCAATGTAACCGCCCACGGGAACAGCCTTGTTCTTCCACGTGTAGGCCGTACCGCCATAGATGGAAGGACCGTCAATGATAGCCCTGAATGTACCCACACGGCCATCTTCCCACGTACCCACGCAAACGTGCCCTTTGGGGGTGTCCATACGGTTTACGGCCACACAGCCTGTGCCCATCACCGTGAAGAGAGTCTCCACACCGTGGATACCATAGAAACCATAGTCGGGGTGGGTGGGCTCGGCCTTGTGGGGCGAGTAGCAGTCGGCACCCAGCACGGGACCATAGACGCCACTTCTGAGTTCCTGATTTTTCGGAGTGTAGCGCAGAGTGGAAGCCGAGAAGGTGGGCACTCCATACCTCTCCGAGAGCTCATAGATGGCAATGGCATCACCGAGGGTGGCACCAATGGGCTTGTCGATGTAGCACCTCTTGCCTGCCTTGAACACCTCGGCAGCCTGCTCCAAGTGGAGCCTGCCGTCGTTTGTTTCGAGCAACACGCAGTCCACCCTTTCCAACAGAGCGGCAATGCTCTCCACAATCTCAACGTCATACTTCTTCACCTCCTCGATATACTTCGGGATGCGCTCATAGCTCGACTTGATGGTCTGCGAGCCATAGGGATAGGCTGCAACCACCTTGAACCCCTCGGCCCACTCCTCCGAGCCACTATTGATAAGTTTGGTGAAGGCTGTGGAGTGGGATGTGTCCAAGCCAATGATACCAATTTTGATGACCTCTTGTGCCGAGGCTCCCAGCGCCAACAATGCTGCTGCCGCCAACATTACAATCTTTTTCATACGTATCAAACTTTTGTTGTTTTTCTCTGTGCAAGTAAGTTCTCACCGGGCTCCTCCTATGCCAGCAGTTTGCTGCCGCTGTCGCTATCCACATAGAGGGTTGCGGCGGGGTGGCGGCGCAGGATGGATGCAGGGCAGTGCTCGTCAATGGTGCCATTGACTGTTTCGTTCACAGCCCACGCCTTGGTTGCGGCGGGCACCACGCAGAAGAGCCTCTCGGCCTTCACAAGGGTGGGGATGGTGAGTGTCATTGCGTGTGTGGGCACATCGTCAATGCTTGCAAAGCAACCATCATTGACCTGCTGTTGGCGGCACCTATCATCGAGGTCCACCACCTTCACCACGCTGCTGTCGTCGAAGTGTGCCACGTGTGGGTCGTTGAAGGCGATGTGTCCGTTCTCGCCAATGCCCATAAAGACCACATCCACGGGGTTTTCCTCAAGCAGTTGTGTGTACTCACAGCAAGCCCTTTCGGGGTCAATCTGCCCGTTGAGGTAGTGTACACTCTTGAAGGGCACTTTGTCGAAGATGGCCCTACGCAGGAAGTTGCCAAAGCCCTGTGGGGCATCTTGTGGCAGGCCGATGTACTCGTCCATATGGAAGGCGTTTACCCTTGTCCAATCGATGTCGGACGAGGCCATAGCCTCCAGAAACTCATTCTGCGAAGGTGCGGCGGCAAAGATGATGTTTGCCTCCGGCTGCTTGGACAACAAGTCCTTGATGAAGGCAATTGCTTCCTCGGCGGCACCAAGGCCCATTGCGCGGCGG
>JAFVSY010000124.1 GCA_017503465.1 Tidjanibacter sp.
AAAAACTTTTAGTGTAATTCCATCCTCACGGTGCTTTGTATCGTTGGGATGGGCTCCTTTTTCCCAGAGAGTTGTGCATCCTTACGGATGAGTTGAAAGCCCAAACCACACATCGCCTTCAAACAAGTTTGGGCGAGTGTGTTTTGTCCTTTCGCCCCACTTGCGTGGCGCCACAACTCTCCGAAAGTCACCTACCGCCCATTGTTTACTGACCGCTGTGATTAGGGAGTTGAGGGGAGTTTAATGAATTTAGTGAATTTCTCCCTACCTCCCTACACTCTCTACATTCCCTAATTTCCCTTTCTTGCCCTTTCTGCTCTTTCTTGCTCTTTCACAGACGCCCCGCTGCTGCGCAGCACCCCCTCTAACTCAGAGGGGGACGAGGTCGGATGGCATCGCAAGGTTGGGGATAGTGCCGACCTACCCACTACACAAAACAGGCGGTGCCTGCTATTTGTTTCTGCCGAGCAGGCCGAGGGCGAGTTCTCGCAGGGGGGTGATGCGTTCCGGTTCTGCATCGAGTGCATCGAGTGCCTCCATTGCCTTGTTGAAGTGGGAGGTTATTTCGGCTTCGGCCACCTCCCTCACGCCCAAGTGGTTGTAGATGCGCAACACTTCGGCAATCTTTTCGGCAGGGGCTATGGTGCTGTCGTGCAACAAGTTGAGCAGGTGCTTGCGACTCTTTCCATCGGCTCGTTGCAGAGCCGTCAGGAGCAGAAAACTCTTCTTGGCCTCAAGGATGTCGCCACCAATGGGTTTGCCGAGTTGTGCCTCGGTACCGAAGGCGTCCAGCAGGTCGTCTTGCAGTTGGAAAGCGAGGCCGAGTTCGGTGGCAAACACAAAGAGGTGCTGTCGGTTCTGTGGGTCTGCACCGCCCTGAATGGCACCAATTATGGTGGAGCCTGCCAGCAGTGCGGCAGTCTTTTTGTTAATCATATCCATATACTCCTCCATCGACACGTCTTCCCTGCTCTCGAAACTCATATCGCACTGCTGGCCTTCGCACACAGTCATTGCGGTGTAGTTGAAGCACCCCAACACGGCGGGCAGGAACTCCACGGGGGTCTGTTGGAGCAGTTTGTAGGAGTAAATCATCATTGCATCTCCGGAGAGGATGGCGGCATTGGTGCCCCACTTGCCATAGACGGAGGGTTTTCCTCTGCGTGTGGGTGCGTTGTCCATAATGTCGTCGTGGAGCAGTGTGAAGGTGTGGAACACTTCGAGTGCGGCTGCTGCGGGCAGTGCCTGAAGGGCGTTGTCCGAGAAGATGTTGCAGGCCAACACGGTGAGCATTGGGCGCAAACGCTTGCCTCCTGCGCCGATGGAGTAGGCAATGGGCTCATAGAGGCTGTGTGGGTTGCCGTCCACATCGAGGTGGTTCATATAGTCCGCCACCGCTTTTTGAAGTTCGGAGAGTGTGTACATAGTTTTTGAGAATATTTTGTGCAAATATACGTTTTTACTTTGTGATTTCAGCAAAATAACATACTTTTGAACACTCCTTTGGGATATACATACTTTAAAACTATAGTAATCGAAATGAAAAAACAACTCACCATTGGTGTTGATGTTGGTGGCACCAACACCGTTCTTGGCCTCATCGACCGCGAGGGTAACTGCCTTGCACGCACCGACTTCCACACACAGCGTTCAACCTCCGAGGAGGGTCCCGTATTCTTTGACGAGTATATGGACCTGCTCTATGGAGCCATTGACCACCTCTTGGCCGCTGCTCCCGAGGATTGCGTGGTGGCAGGTATCGGCATTGGCGCACCCAACGCACACTACTTCAAGGGTGCTATCATCAACGCTGCCAACCTCACCTGGAAGGACCGTAGCAAACCCTCCAAAGAGGTCTTGGGCGACTTCGAGAAGCAGAACCGCTGTGAGGTTGTGCGCTTGCTGAAGAAACACTATCCCGCAGTGAAGGCCATCGCTATGACCAACGATGCCAACGCTGCTGCTCTGGGCGAACTCTACTACGGTGGTGGCAAGTCGCTCAAGAAGAAAGACCTCGTGGAGATTACCCTCGGCACAGGTTTGGGTAGTGGTTTTGTGAGCAATGGCGACATTGTCTATGGCCACAATAGTTTTGCCGGCGAGTTGGGCCACATTGTTGTGGAGCCCAATGGTCGCAGTTGTGGTTGCGGCAAGTGTGGTTGCTTGGAGTCCTACTGCTCGGCTACCGGTATCCGCCGCACCGCTTTGCGCCTGATTGACGACACCGCCACTCCGAGTGTGCTCCGCAAGATTGAGCGTGAGAAACTTACCGCCAAAGATGTCAGCATCGCTACTGCTGCCGGCGACAAGTTGGCTTTGGAGGTGTGGGACATCACCGGCCACTATCTGGCTATTGGTGTGTCGACCGCAGTGGCCATCACCTGCCCCGAGGCTGTGTTCCTCTTTGGTGGCCCCACCAAGGCAGGTGACCTGCTGATGAACCCCTTGAAGAAGTACCTCGACAAGTATATGCTCCCCAGTATGAAGGACACCAAGGTGATGTTCTCCAAACTCGGTGAGGATGCCGCCATTTTGGGTGCTTCGGCGCTGGCTCTGAATGCCATCGCTGCACAGAATAAGTAGTGGCAATGGACACACACAAAGAGGGCTACCCGCATTGGGTAGCCCTCTTTGTGTGTGTAATGGTCGGTGTGTAATGGTCGGTCCGAGGCCACACTCCTGCCTATCGGGGTAGGAGGGTGATGGTGAGTTTCTGCTCGGCGCCACACCAAGCGTTCTCCACTGTGAAGGTGGTGCCCTTGGGGCGCAGGGTGAAGTTCACCGATGACGAGGGCGCAAGGGTGCTCTCACGTCCGCCTTTGGTTTTGAGCACAAAGAGCAGCGAACTCTTGTTCACAAGCCTAACGGCCTGTGAACCATCCTCGTTGGTGCGCAACACCTCCACGTCCACGCAAGCCTCAAAGAGGGGTTTCAGCCACTTCTCCTCGCCCGCAATGGTGCCATAGGAGTAGGCCACGGTGCGGTGGTCGAGGAGTGCCTCACGGATGGCCTCATCGGTGAGTTCGTTGGCCATAATCATCGTGAAGTTGCGGATTTGCCCCTGATAGACCTCTGCAATGGTGCCGTGGATGTCGGTGTTGGAGGAGATGAAAAATCCCAACTCTTTGGCCCTATCAATGGCCTTGGGGTAGAACTCGCCATTGTTCATCACCTCAATGCCGTCAATCAGCCCCTCGCTGTAAATCCTGTCCTCAAAGGCGTGAGTGTCAAGGCTTTTGCGCCTCCAACCGGGGTGGTTGTGCATAATGATTGCGCCCTGTGCTCGAGCGTTGCGTATGGCAACTTCGGGGTCCTCATCGTTGATGGTGTTGTTGTCGGTCGTGAAAAGACAGTTGAAGTGTCCATACTCGGAGGGGTTGCGCGAAAGTTCAATGCCCCTGATGAGCATAATGTTTTGTCGCTTGGCGGCCGACACGGAGGAGTTGTGCGGTAGGTTGTAGTCGATTTTGTCGCTCACCACGCCCCTCTCGTGCTTCTCTCCTTCGGGCACGTGGCCTTTGAGAAAGGAGAGCATATCGTTGGCATATTTGCGATTTTCAAAGTGGTCGGTGATGGCGATGATGTCGAGTCCATCGGCCCACGCCTCCCTCACGCGCAACTCGGGCAGCACGTGTCCATCGGAGTAGAAGGTGTGGATGTGGAGGTCGGCTTTGTAGACCTTGTAGCCCTCAACGTTGGGGATGATAATCTCCTTGCGCTGTGATTTCTTTTCGGCCGTGTGTCGCAACATATCCACATTGCCGCCATCCTGGTAGTAGAGTTGTGCGCCGGCGGAGAGGCAAATGCTTGCCGCTGCAACCAGCAATAGAAGTTTTTTCATAGTAAGTTAAGGCTTTGGAATGAATAAAATCTCTCCTACAAAGATAGGATTTTTTTGTCAAACGTCAAACGAGAGGTGTCTGTTTTGGAATTGAGAATTGAGAATTGAAAAAGTTGCGAGTAAGCGAGAGCAGAGGGTGCTTGCACACTTTGCCGAGCGAGAGCAACTAAAAGCCACCGAAGGTGGGTTAATTGAGGTGCCTACGGCGCAATTTATTACGGCTATTAAAAAAGATACCTGAGAGTGGGCTGGCACGCCAACAAACAAAAAACTCTCGGAAATCTTCCGAGAGTTTTTTGTTTTGTCCTAAACGGTCATAATCTCTTTCTCCTTGGCCGCAACAAGTTCGTCCAACTTCTTCGTGTAACGGTCAATCAGTTTCTGTGCCTCGTTCTCGCCGTCCTTGGCCTCGTCCTCAGGCATTCCATCCTTCTGCGCCTTCTTGAACGCATCCACAGCGTCGCGCCTGGCGTTACGAAGGCTCACCTTTGCGGTCTCCTGGTAGGTGCGCACCTGCTTAACAAGCTCCCTACGCCTATCCTCCGTCAGAGCAGGGATGTTCAGGCGGATGTGCTCGCCATTGTTCGAGGGGGTAAGGCCGATGTTGCTCACCAAGATGGCCTTCTCAATGGGGGCAATCATATTGCGCTCCCAAGGCTGCACAAGGATGGTCTTTGCATCGGGTACCGTAACGCTCGCCACCTGCTCAATGGGGGTGGCCACGCCGTAGTATTCAACCATAATACCCCTCAAAACGTGGGTGCTGGCCTTGCCTGCCCTCACACCAAGGAGTGCTTCATTCAAGTGGTCAATGGCCTTCTTCATCTTCTCCTCGGCCATCTCCATAATCAACATTGATTCGTCGCTCATAGTCTATTAAATTAGTGTAACATTTGCTCTATCTCGGCCACGAGTTGCGAAAAACCCTTCCGGCTGTAGCCGCTCTCGTGGTGGGTGATGGTGCCATCGGCATCCACCACAATGTTGCGGGGTATCTCCTGCGTGGCAAACAGGCCATAGATGGCTCGGTCGGTGTCGTAGCCCGACACCACATCGTACCCCTTCTTCGCCAACCAACCCTTCACTGTGGCCAGGTTCTCCTCACGTGCAATGGGGAGCCACACAAAGCCCTCCTCCGCCAGCAAGCTCCCCAGGGCTCCTTTGGCAATGGCCGCAAATTCCTTGCGGCACGAGGGGCACCAACTCGCCCAAAGGGTGATGAGCACCACCTTGCCTCGCAGGTCGGACGTGGAGATGGTCCTGCCATCCGTCATCGGCACCTCAAACGAGGGCACATTGTCGCCCACGCCCACAAGTGCGTATTCATCGGCCACAACCCCACTCTTCACATCCGCGCCCACTGCCCCCACGGGCTCCTGTCCCCACAAGGTGAGTGTGGCGCACAAAAGGGCCAATAGTGTGGTGATGCGCTTCACGGGCGTGTGGGTGGTTTTAGTTGTGCACAAGTGTGCCATTGTTCTCGCCCTCAAGCACCTTCTGGAGGTTGCCCTCGGTGTCCATATCAAACACAATGATGGGCAATTTGTTCTCCTTGCAGAGGGTGAATGCAGTGAGGTCCATAATCTTTAGGCCACGCGAGTAGACCTCGTCGAAGGTAATCTCATCAAACTTGGTCGCCGTGGGGTCCTTCTCGGGGTCGGCGGTGTAGACACCGTCCACGCGGGTGCCCTTCAGGAGCACTTCGGCCTCAATCTCCACACCACGCAGGGCCGAAGCACTGTCGGTGGAGAAATAGGGGTTGGAGGTACCACCACCAATGATAACCACATAGCCGGCCTCCAGGTATTCGAGTGCCTTGGCCTTGGAGAAGTACTCTCCGATGGGCTCCATACGGATGGAGGTGAGCACCTTGGCCTTCACGCCTGCGCTCTCGAGGTGGGAGTGGAGTGCGAGGGAGTTGATGATGGTTGCGAGCATACCCATCTGGTCGCCCTTAACCCTGTCAAAACCACGGCCCACGCCCTGCAAGCCACGGAAAATGTTGCCGCCGCCAATGACGATGCCAATCTGAACACCCTGCTCCACGGCGTGTTTAATCTGCTGTGTGTAACTGTTGAGCACCTCGGTCGAGAGGCCTCGGCCACTCTCGCCTGCGAGCGACTCGCCCGAGAGTTTAAGCAATATTCGTTTGTATTTCATAGTCAATCTGTGTTGTTTGTGTTGCCATTCGGACGCATTACGCCATCTTACGACCACGAATATACAACATTTTTCAGAGATTACCTACCTTCTCACAACATTTTGTTACATTTCGCCCCCTCGCAAGGGCAAAAGGGAATTCAAAATTCAAAATTCAAAATTAAGGGCAGAAAGGGCACCAAAGGGCAACAAAGGGCAACAAAGAGCACCCCTAAACTCATTAAATTCCTTAACCTCCCTAATTTCCCTTTCCTTGCCCTTTCTGCCCTTTCTGCAACAGACGCCCCCGCCCTTCGGGCTGCTCGGCGAGGCCGCCGAGCACAATTTCGATCACCCCTCCCGACCTCCCCTGTCGTAGGGGAGGGGGACTTGGGTGGTGCTACCTAATGCTTGTTGTTATTCCTTCCTTCTCTTGGGTGTCTTTTTTTATACCTGGGAGTTTAAGGAATTTAGGGAGTTTAGGGAGAATTGGGGCTCTTTCTATTCCCTAAATTCATTAACCTCCCTAACTTCCCTTTCTGCTCTTTCTGCCCTTTCTTGCCCTCAAATCACTCTCCCCTAAGTTAGGGGAGATGGCACATAGTGCCAGAGAGGTCTGTTTGTGTCGGTGGGCGGTCCGACAGACCTATCCTGCCTACGGCACCCTGCTCGGCGGCCTCGCCGAATTGGGATTTAGGGGGAGGGTAACACACAATTCTCCCCAAAACAAAAAAAGCGACCGAGATGTCGGTCGCCTTGTTTTGTGGAGAATACGGGAGTCGAACCCGTGACCTCTTGCATGCCATGCAAGCGCTCTAGCCAACTGAGCTAATCCCCCATTTGCGATGCAAAGATAAGTGAATTTTTTTGAATAAAAAGAGAGAAATCACTTTTATTTCGTTTTTTCTTCATATATTTGTAGGTACAAAATTGGGTTAAAGGGGCGGTTTTGTGCCTTTGGCTCGGTGTAATGGTTTGATAAACAATTAAATACAATAAAATAATGGAAGTAAAAAAGAACCCTAATGTAGACCTTCAGAACAAGAAGGGTATCTTCTTGGAGATTGGTTTAATCTTTGCATTGGCCCTGTGTGTGGTTGCTTTCAGCCTTGGCCAATCGAAGAAGAGCATCGAGATTATTGAGGTTAGCGGACCCGAGGTGGAGATGGACCTCGTGGACATCACCAAGCCCGAGGAGCCCAAAACACAGGCTCCCGTTAAGCAGGCCGTGCAGCTCATTAGCGACTTCATCAAGGTTGTGAAGAACGACACCAAGATTGAAACCGAGTTCGATTTCGCCGAGTTCACCGAGGAGGAAATCGTTGTGGAGGAGATTGAGGTTGCTCCCGAGGAGATTGTTGAGGAGGCTGCATTTATTAAGGTAGAGGTGATGCCTTCGTTTATGGGTGGCGACCTGAACACCTTCCGTATGTGGGTTGCTCAGGAGTTCAAGATTCCCGCAATTGCTGCCGAGAACGGTATTCAGGGTAAGGTGGTTGTTCAGTTCGTGATTGAGAAGGACGGCCGCTTGTCGAGCATTGAGTTCTTGCAGTCGCCCGACCGCGTATATGAGGACGAGGTTCGCCGAGTGTTGATGAAATCGCCCAAGTGGACCCCCGGTCGTCAGCGTGATGCTGTGGTGAGGGTGCGCTACATCCTGCCTATCGACTGCCGTCTGCAGTAGTGGTCGGTTTCGGACACGTAGGAAAATAGACAAATTTAGGAGGGGGACTATTTGTAAAAAGTTCCCCTTTTTTTCAGACAATCATTTTGGGCCAACGAGAAGTGTGTATGGCAACAGAGAAGGATATTGCGGTAAGTAAGACGGAGTGCGACTACGAGAGGGCCGTGTTGGTGGCTGTGTGCCGCGACAGGCAACCTATGGCGCAGGTGGAGGAGTATCTCGACGAGTTGGAATTTCTCGCCGAGACAGCCCACATTGTTACCGCCCACCGCTTTGTGCAGAAACTCCCCACGCCCGACAGCCGCTACTTTGTGGGCCCGGGTAAGCTGGAGGAGATTGGCGCTTGGTGTGAGGAGAACGAGATAGATGTGGTTATCTTCGATGATGAACTCTCGCCTTCGCAGACACGCAACATTGAGAAGGCCATCGGCCGCCGTATTTCCGACCGCACACGCCTCATTCTGGACATCTTTGTGCAGAGGGCCCGCACGGCCTACGCCAAAACACAGGTGAAGTTGGCGCAGTATGAGTATATGTTGCCCCGACTGACGGGTATGTGGACCCACTTGGAACGCCAGAGGGGTGGCACGGGTACCCGTGGTGGTGCCGGTGAGAGGGAGATTGAGACCGACCGAAGGGTGGTGCGCAACAACATCTCCAAACTCAAGGAGGAGCTCAAGAAGATTGACCGCCAGATGGCTGTGCAGCGCAGCAACCGAGGGTCGATGGTGAGGGTTGCGCTGGTGGGATACACCAACGTGGGCAAGTCCACGCTGATGAACCTCATCAGCAAGAGCGATGTGTTTGCCGAGAACAAACTCTTCGCCACGCTCGACACCACGGTGCGCAAGGTGGTCTTTGATAACCTTCCGTTCCTGATGTCGGACACCGTGGGCTTCATTCGCAAACTGCCCACCCAACTCGTGGAGGCCTTCAAATCGACACTCGACGAGGTTAGGGAGGCTGACCTGCTGATTCACGTTGTGGACATTTCGCACCCCGCCTTTGAGGACCACATCAACGTGGTGAAGCAGACCTTGGCGGACATTGGTGCGAGCGACAAGCCGGTATTCTTGGTGTTCAACAAGATTGACGCCTACACTTGGACCCCGAAGGAGGAGGACGACCTCACTCCGGCCACGAGGGAGAACATCTCGCTGGAGGAGTTGCAGCGCAGTTGGATAGCGAAGGCCAACACACCCTGCATCTTCATCTCGGCACTGAACAAGGCAAACATAGACAAATTCCGTTCGGACCTCTACGGTATGGTCAGGGAGATACACGCCGGCAGGTATCCGTTCAACAACTTCCTCTATTAGACGTTGGGGGAGGGCGGAGTTAAAGCACGAAAGCGACACTAAACAACTCAAACACAAAGGTATATGGTACACATTTTGGACAAAGAGAGTTCTGTTCTCAACAAGTTTTTGGCCGAGTTGCGCGATGTGAACGTGCAGAAAGATAGTATGCGTTTTCGCCGCAACCTGGAGAGGATTGCGGAGATTTGCGCCTATGAGATAAGCCGCACATTGGACTATTCTCCCCGCATCGTGGAGACTCCTCTGGGCGAGGCGGAGGTTATGCTGTGCAATGACGAGATTGTTCTGGCCACGATTTTGCGTGCGGGCTTGCCTTTCCACCAGGGTTTCCTGAACTACTTTGACAATGCTAATAACGCCTTTGTGTCGGCCTACCGCAAACACCACAAAGATGGCTCCTTTGAGGTTAAGGTGGAGTACATTTCGTGTGGCGAGTTGGAGGGCAAGGTGCTGCTGCTTGTGGACCCGATGTTGGCCACGGGCACCTCGCTGGTCTACTCCTATGAGGCTCTTGTTGCGAAGGGAGGTACCCCCAAGGAACTGCACGTGGCTGCGGTCATTGCGAGCGAGGAGGGTGTTGAGTATGCGACCAAACACCTCCCCCACGGCACCCACATTTGGTGTGCTTCGGTGGATGCCGAACTGACGGCCCAGAGCTACATCATCCCCGGCTTGGGCGATGCGGGCGACTTGGCCTATGGCTCCAAACTCGGATAGAGGGGAGAGAGCAGAGAATATACCTATTTATTCTAACAAAAGGGTTTGGAGATGTCTCCAAACCCTTTTTGTTATTACTATGCGGTGTGTGGTAACGGGGTAAAATTATTCCACCAAGGCGCGGAAAATACCCTCCGCATCGTAGCCGCAGAGCGACTTGAGTTCGGGCACCGTGCCGTGCTCCACAAACTCATCGCCAATGCCCAAGCGCACCACCATTGGGTTGTAGCCGTGGTCGGCAAACCATTCCAGCACTGCGCTGCCAACGCCTCCGCCCACAACTCCGTCTTCAACCGTGACAACCTTCCCAAACTTGCTGCCCACACGGTGCAGAATCTTCTCATCCAGAGGTTTGGCCCACCTCATATCCACGTGCAACACGCTCACGCCCTCCTTTGCGGCCCTCTCCACAGCCTTGGAGCCCTCCAGCGCAGTGTGGCCCCACGTCAGCAGGGCAACACCATCGCCCTCGTGGAGCACCTCGCCCACGCCAATGGGCAACTCCTTCATTGGGCCCTCGCCCACACCCGCAGAACGTCCGCGCGGGTAGCGAATAACAAAGGGGCCCTCGCCACGGTAGGCGGTGTACATCAGGTTCCTCAGTTCCTGTTCGTTGCGCGGAGCAGCAATGCGCAGGTTGGGGATGGGGCGGAAGTAGGCCAAGTCGAACTCGCCGTGGTGGGTGGCTCCGTCCTCGCCCACGATGCCTGCCCTGTCGAGGCACATCACAACGTGGAGGTTTTGCAGTGCAACATCGTGGATGACATTATCGTAGGCTCGCTGCATAAACGAAGAGTAGATGTTGCAGAAGGGTATCATACCCTTTGCGGCCAAGCCCGCCGAGAAGGTTACGGCGTGGCCCTCTGCGATGCCCACATCGAAGCAACGCTCCGGCATCTCCTTTTGTAGTATGTTCATCGAGCAGCCCGTGGCCATAGCGGGGGTGATTCCCACAACCCTCTGGTCGGCCTTCGCCAACTCCAACAGCGCACGCCCAAAGACGTATTGATACTTGGCCGGACCCTCGCCCGAAGGCTCCCTCTGCCCCGTGGCAACATCAAACTTGCCCGGGGAGTGCCACACAGTTGCATCGCCACGCTCGGCGGGCTCGTAGCCCTTGCCCTTGATGGTCATCACGTGTAGCAACTTAGGCCCACGAATATCCTTCAGGTGGGCAAGCACATCCACGAGGCCCGCAACATCGTGTCCGTTGGTGGGGCCAAAGTAGCGCATATTGAGGCTCTCGAAGAGGTTACTCTGGTGCAGCAGCCCGCGCTTGAGGCCGTGGCCCACGAGTTGCACCAATCGGCGCAGTCGGGGAGTGAGGCTCAAGCCGTTCCACACGCGGTGTTTCATACGGTTGTACTTGTGCGAGGAGGTTATGCGCAGCAGGTGCTTGCGCAGTGCGCCCACGTTGGTGTCGATGCTCTGACGGTTGTCGTTGAGGATGACCAACAGGTCGCTATTGCTCTCGCCGGCATTGTTCAGCCCCTCAAAGGCAAGCCCACCTGTGAGTGCTCCGTCACCAATCACGGCAATCACGTTGCTCCCCTCGCCCTTGATGCGTGCGGCCTCGGCCATACCAAAGGCGGCCGAAATCGACACCGAGGAGTGGCCCGCACCAAACGAGTCGCCCTCGCTCATACGCGGAAAACCGGCAATGCCCCCACGTGTGCGCTGGGTGGCAAGGGCCTCGCGGCGACCGGTGATAATTTTGTGGGCATAGGCCTGGTGGCCAACGTCCCACACCACGCTATCTTGTGGGAAATCAAACACGTAGTGCACCGCCACGGCAATCTCCACAGCACCAAGGCTCGACGAGAGGTGCCCCGGGTTGTCGGCACAGCAGCGCACAATCCAATCCCTCACCTCGGCGCAGTATTCCTTCAGTTCGCCCACATTGAGCGCCTTGAGGTCGGCCGGTGAGTTTACCTTGTCGAGATATTTGTAGGTCGGTTTTTCCACGTTCACAAACAATCTATACCACAAAGATACCGATTAAAATTGAGAATTGAAAATTTCCCTCTCCTAACTTAGGAGAGGGCAACAGACGCCCCCGCCCTTCGGGCACCCCCTCTAAC
>JAFVSY010000015.1 GCA_017503465.1 Tidjanibacter sp.
ACAAAGAGATACTCAGTCGCGCACTCTGCAACATCAACCTCGATATGGTTGGCTTGTGGTTGAGCAAGAGCGAGTCCTACTACTGTATGCACCGCACTACAATGGGTAACCCCCACTACCTCAACGATGTAGCGGAGAGTTTCTTCCACTATGTAGGTGCTACCAACAAGGGATTTGTGGCTACGGGTGTTGGTCGCCCCAACGCGCTGAAACCCATTTACAGCGTTACCGGCTCGCACGACCCCTTCTACTACGCCATCAATGCCCACTATGGCTCGTCGGACCACGAGGTATTCAACGACTGGGGTGTTCAGGTGCCGGGCGTGATTATGATTACCTGGCCCGACAACTACTACCACACCTCGGGTGACAGACCCGCAATATGCGACCCCACGCAGTTGCACCGCGCAATTGTAGTTGCCGCCGCCACCGCCTACACCATCGCCGAGGCGGGTGAGCAGGGTGCTGTGAAGATTGCATCGGAGGTGGCTGCCAATAGTGCTAAGCGTATGTCTATCAAGATGAAACAAGACCTCACCGCCCTCTCCGAGGCCTCGGCCGAGGAGTTTGCAGCACTCTACCGTGCGGCACGTTTCAACCAAGATGCACTGCGCCAAAATGAGGTGGCAACACTGAATAGTGTGTTGGAGTTGGCTCCCGCCTCGGAGGTGCTGGCCGACTATGTGGCTGCCCTCACCGAGAGTGTGGATGCCGCTTGGGAGGCCAATGGCAGCAGCATCGACGCAGCGATGAAGGTGAAGGCCGCAGCGCTCGGCGTAGCACCGCTGAAATTGACCCTCACCGCCGAGGAGAAGGCCGCCTCGAAGGTATTCCCCAAGGCGACCGCCAAGGTTACCGAGTATGGCTACGGTGTGCTCAACAGTGTACCCGCCGACCTGATGACCAAGCACGGTATCTCGCGCCGCGATGTGAGCAACAGCGCCGAGATTGCCAAACTGACCACAGGCGGTACAAATAGTATATTGGATATCAAAAAGATGCTCGACGCTCAGTTCCCCAACAACGACTCGTTGGAGGCTATCACCAAGTATATAGCGGTACTCAAAGAGGCCGGCTTGGTGACCTACTAACGGGCTTGGCGGTGGGACAACCGAGGGTCGAAACAGATAGAATTTTTATAAAAAACTAAAAACTAAGAGTTTATGGAGATTTTAAATGACCAGAAAGAGGAGCAACAAGAGGCTCCGCAGACCCCTAAGCAACCCACCGCACCAAAGAGTAACAACGCTGCCCGCACCTCGGTATTTGTGGGTGTTCTGCTCATCGTGTTGGGCGGATTGTGGATGATGAGTAACCTGGGCGTTATCGGCACTCGGGTATTCGATATCATCTTCTCGTGGCAGATGTTGTTGGTGATTTTGGGTGCCTACTTTGTGGTGGTGCGCAACTACTGGATTGGTGGCTCACTTGTGGCTGTGGGCACACTCTTCCTGCTCACCGACTACTTCAATATCCATATCCCCGTCGTGGAGATCTTCCTCCCCGCCATCGTAATCGCTATGGGCGTGGGACTGATTTTCGCAAGGAACAGGTAGAAGGGATTGCAAAGTTGATTAACAGCCGA
>JAFVSY010000125.1 GCA_017503465.1 Tidjanibacter sp.
GTGCAGACCCTCCCTGTGGGCAACCACACCACCCACACGGCAAGTATGATGTCCTACGGCTTTAACCCCTACCTGAGTAGCTGGAGCCCCTACCACGGTGCTGCCTATGCTGTGGTGGATGCGGTGGCAAAGGCCGTGGCTGCGGGTGCAGAGTACGACAAGATGAGGTTCTCCTATCAGGAGTATTTTGAGAAGATGACCTCGCCCACCGCTTGGGGTAAACCTCTGGCCGCACTGCTCGGAGCATTGAGGATGCAGGTGGCGCTGGGACTGCCCTCGATTGGTGGTAAGGACTCGATGAGTGGTACCTGTGCCGACATCGACGTGCCGCCCACGCTGATTGCTTTTGGCGTGGCTGCGGTGGATAGCAGGGTGGTAATAAGCCCCGAATTGAAGGCTGCGGGCAACTACCTCTACCTCGTTCGCCACACACCGCTGAAGGGCTATATGCCCGACACGGTAGAGTTGGTGGACAACTTTGAGATGGTGCGCCACAAGATTTTCAGCGGTGCCATTGTGGCTGCCTACGCTGTGGGCTTTGGTGGCGTGGCCGAGGCTTTGGCCAAGATGACCTTTGGCAACAGGATTGGTGCCGAGGTGAGCATCGTGGAGAGCGACCTGTTCGATTGGAACTATGGTTCGATTGTGATAGAGAGCAACCGTCCGCTTGACTATCCCAACGTGGAACTGCTGGGCCGCACGGTGGCCAAGCAGAGCCTTGTGATTAACGGCGTGGAGATGCCCATTGAGGAGCTTTATGAGGCCAACCGCAAGAGGTTTACGGAGGTTTATGCCGACCGTAGCGGTCTGGATGGTAGGGTGGAGAATGCCACCTCGGGTGCCAACACAACTCGCTATGAGGGCGAGGCAGTGGAGCACCCCGTGGTCTACCTGCCCGTGTTCCCCGGTACCAACTGCGACTACGATATGGCCAAGTGCTTCGCGAGGGAGGGAGCCGAGGTGCGGACCTCGGTGTTCTGCAACCTGACGGCCGAAGATGTGGAGAGGTCCACAGCGAGGATGGCCGAGGAGATTGACGGGTGCCACATTTTGGCCATCAGCGGTGGCTTCTCGGCAGGCGACGAGCCTGATGGTAGCGGTAAGTTTATTGCCAGCGTGTTGCAAAACGATAAGGTTAAGACAGCCATTGAGGGCCTGCTCTCGAGAGGAGGTCTGATACTTGGCATCTGCAACGGTTTCCAGGCACTTGTGAAGTCGGGCCTGCTACCCTATGGTAAGATTGGCTCGCTCGCGCCCGATTCGCCCACACTCTTCCGCAACGACATCAACCGCCACATCTCACAGATTGTGAGCACAAGGGTTGCTTCGGTGGCTTCGCCCTGGTTGGAGGGCTTCGAGTTGGGCCAGCTCCACTCGGTGGCAGCCTCCCACGGCGAGGGTAAGTTTGTGGCAAATGCTGCGCTTGCGGCCCAATTGAGGGCAGCCGGACAGATTGCATTCCAGTATGCCGATGCAGAGGGTAATGCCACGATGCACTCACCCGAAAACCCAAATGGTTCCACGGAAGCTATTGAGGGTATCTGCTCGCCCGATGGTCGCATCTTGGGTAAGATGGGCCACTCGGAGCGTTGGGCCGAGGGGCTGATGAAGAACATTGTGGGCAATAAGGACCAAAACCTCTTCCGTAACGCTGTGCGCTACTTTAGGAAAAAGTAAGAGAGAACTAAACAGAATAATAACACATAAAAACAAATCAGGTAAGATGAAACAGTTAGAGATGCTCTATGAGGGCAAAGCAAAACAGGTTTATGCAACAGACGAGGCCGACAAGGTAATTATCCACTACAAGGACGCCGCAACCGCTTTCAACAACATCAAGAAGGCAACCATCGCCAACAAGGGTGTGTTGAACAACGAGATTTCGACCATCATTTTCCACAAACTCCGCGAGGCCGGTATCCCCACCCACTATGTGGAGACACTCAACGAGAGGGACCAGGTGTGCCTGAAGGTATCGATTGTACCTCTGGAGGTAATCGTGCGCAACGTGATTGCAGGCTCGATGGCCAAACGCCTCGGCATTGAGGAGGGCACTCCTGCGCCCAACACCATATTTGAGATTTGCTACAAGGACGACGCACTTGGTGACCCCCTTATCAACGACCACCACGCTGTGGCCCTGGGTGCTGCCACCTATGAGGAGTTGGCTGAGATTTATGCCCTCACCGCTCGCATCAACGAGGTGCTGAAAGAGATGTTCTTGCAGATTAACATCCGTTTGGTGGACTTCAAGATTGAGTTTGGTAAGACCGCTGATGGTAAGATTGTTTTGGCCGACGAGATTAGCCCCGACACCTGCCGCCTGTGGGATGCCGACACCAACGAAAAACTCGACAAAGACCGTTTCCGTAGGGATATGGGTAGGGTTATTGAGGCCTATGAGGAGATTAACTCAAGGCTCAACACCATCAAATAGAACGATAAAGAAAGAATTGTAGGGAAAATGATTTCCAACAAAAAAATAGGGACCAACAACGGTGGCGAAGGCCTCCACGAGGAGTGTGGCGTGTTTGGCATCTACGGCTCGCCCGATGCTACCAACATCACCTACTATGGCCTCCACGCCCTGCAACACAGGGGCCAGGAGGGCTGTGGCATTGTGAGCGCCGAGGGCGATAGGCTGCAATATATCAAAGGACCGGGGTTGGTTAATGGTGTATTCAACGAAGAGAATATCCAGACATTGAAAGGCTCCATCGCCATCGGTCAGGTGCTATATACCACAGCCGGAGGTGGCGGTGTGGAGAACATCCAACCCATTGTATTCCGCCACAGCACGGGCGACTTTGCAATATCCTACAATGGCAACATTGTCAATTCTCGCCGACTGAAGAAGTATTTGGAGTCGAAGGGGAGCCTCTTCCTGACCACCTCGGATTGCGAGATTATTGCCAACCTAATCAAAAAGGATGTTAATCACCAAGGTCCGCAGGATAGGATTCACGCCATTATGGATGCCCTGAATATGGTGGAGGGTGCCTTTGCATTCCTCATTATGACCAGCAAGCGCATCTATGCGTGCAGGGACAAGCACGGCCTGAAACCGCTCTCGCTCGGACGTATGGAAGACGGCAGTTGGGTGGTGGCCAGCGAGACTTGCGCCTTTGAGGTCGTGGGTGCGGAGTTTGTGAGGGATGTGGAGCCGGGCGAGATTGTAACCATCGACCACCACGGTATCCGTAGCAACCACTTCTCCGCCTTCAAACACCACAAGATGTGCTCTATGGAGTATATCTACTTCGCGCGCCCCGATAGCGACATCGACGGATGCAACGTCCACGCCTTCCGCAAGGAGAGTGGCCGATTGCTTTACCGTGAGGCTCCGGCCGATGCCGACATCGTCATCGGCGTGCCCGATTCGAGCTTGAGCGCAGCCATCGGATATGCCGAGGAGAGCGGAATTCCCTACGAAATGGGCCTTGTGAAGAGTAAATATGTAGCTCGCACCTTCATACAGCCTTCCCAATCAATGAGGGAGAAGGGCGTAAGGATGAAACTCTCGGCCGTGAGCAGCATTGTGAAGGGCAAGAGAGTGGTGATGGTGGACGACTCCATCGTGAGGGGCACCACCTCCGCACGCATCGTGAGGTTGCTGAAGGAGGCCGGAGCAACGGAGGTACACGTACGCATCGCCAGCCCCCCAATGCGACACCCCTGTTTCTATGGCGTGGACACCTCCACCTATGAGGAGCTCATCTCGGCCAATTACAACTTGGAGCAGGTGAGGGAGAAGATTGAGGCAACATCGCTGGCTTTCCTCTCCGCGGAGTCGCTGATGAAGGCAGGCCGCAGGCAGGAGTTGTGTATGGCCTGCTTTGACGGCAACTATCCCACCGACCTCTACCAAACGGACGAGGAAGAGTCGCTCTACAAACGATATAAGATTAAGGTAAAGTAGAAGAGTAGAAAACGATACAATATATATAATAGTATATGGCAAAGAGTTATGAGGCTTCGGGTGTGAACCTCGAGGCAGGCTATGAGGTTGTGAGCCGCATCAAAAAACACGTTTCTTCGACCGTCAGGCGTGGCTCGATGGGTAACATCGGCTCCTTCGGCGGAATGTTCGACCTGGGCGAGTTGGGCTACGAGCACCCTGTGCTGGTGAGCGGTACAGACGGTGTGGGCACCAAACTGAAAATTGCCTTTGCAATGGACAAACACGACACCATCGGTATTGACGCGGTGGCAATGTGTGTGAACGACGTGCTGGCACAGGGTGCCGAGCCACTGATTTTCCTCGACTACGTGGCTGTGGGTAAGAACCACCCCGAGGTGGTGGAGGCCATTGTGTCGGGTGTGGCCGAGGGTTGCCGCCAAGCAGGCTGTGCTCTGGTGGGTGGCGAGACGGCCGAAATGCCCGGTATGTATGCCGAGGATGACTACGACATCGCAGGTTTCACTGTGGGCGCAGTGGAGAAGAGCAAACTCATTGACTGCTCCAAGGTGGCTGTGGGCGATGTGCTGGTGGGTGTGGCTTCGAGCGGAGTACACTCCAACGGATTCAGCCTCGTGAGGAAAATCGTGAGCGACAATGGGCTGGAACTCAACAAGAAATATGAACTCACAGGCGAGCAGACTCTTGGCGAAATGCTCCTTACGCCCACAAAAATCTACGTCAAGCAGGTGCACAAAGTGCTCTCCGAGGTGGACGTTCACGGCATTGCCCACATCACCGGTGGCGGTTTCGACGAGAACATTCCCCGTATCCTCGGCGAAGGACAAGGTGTAGAGGTTAAGGAGGGCAGTTGGGAGATTCTTCCCGTGTTCCGCCTGCTTGAGAACTACGGTGGCGTGCCCCACAGGGAGATGTTCAACATCTTCAATATGGGTGTGGGAATGGTCTTGGCTGTGGAGGAAAAAGATGCCGCAAGGGTGGTGGAAATTCTCACCGAGTGTGGCGAGAGAGCAAGTGTAATCGGCCGCATTGTAGAGGGCCAAGGTGTGAGCATACTGTAATGGCAAAGAGAAAGTTAGCAGTGTTCGCAAGTGGCAGTGGCTCCAACTTTGAGGCCATAGCCGAGGGTTGCCGCAGTGGTGCCATTAGGGATGCCGAGGTGGTGCTGTGCGTGTGCGACAAGCCCGGTGCAAAGGTGCTGGAGCGTGCCGAGCGTTTTGGAGTGAGGAGCTTTGTGTTCTCGCCCAAAGCCTATGCCACCAAGAGCGACTTCGAGAGGGAGATTGCCGACCTGATGGACTCGCTGGGCGTGGAGTTGGTTTGCTTGGCGGGCTATATGCGCATCGTGGGAGAGGAACTGCTCGGTAGGTACGGGGGCAAGATTGTGAACATCCACCCCGCACTACTGCCCGCTTTTCCGGGTGCTCACGCCATCAAGGATGCCTTTGAATATGGCGTTAAGGTCTATGGGGTAACCATCCACGAGGTTGATGCCACTCTGGATGGTGGCAGGATTATCTCGCAGGTGGCTGTGCCCTATGAGGGTGGCGACATAGAGGAATTGGAGGCCGAAATTCACAAGGCCGAACACAAATTGTACATTGAAACGATAAACAAACTTTTAGCATAAGGAGAGATTTACAATGAGAGCGTTAGTTAGCGTTAGCGACAAGAGGGGAGTGGTGGAGTTTGCCACCGCACTGGCAGAGTTGGGATATGAGATTATCGCCACGGGCGGCACAATGACCGCACTGCTTAATAGTGGTCTGAAGGTTACGAACATCAGCGATGTTACGGGCTTTCCGGAGATTTGCGAGGGTAGGGTAAAGACTCTACACCCCAAGGTGCACGGCGGTCTGCTGGCCCGCAGGGACAAGGAGTCGCATATGGCCCAACTTGCAGAGAATGAGATTGAAACCATCGACCTCGTGTGCGTAAACCTCTACCCCTTTGAGGCAACCATTGCCAAGGAGGGTGTGACGATGGAGGAGGCTGTGGAGAATATCGACATCGGTGGCCCCTCGATGTTGCGCAGTGCAGCAAAGAACTACGCCTCGGTTACGGTGGTGTGCGACCCCGACGACTATGCCAAGGTGTTGGAGGAGATTAGGGCCGAGGGTAACACAACCCTCCAGACCAGGCTTGCCCTCTCGGCAAAGGCCTACACCCACACCGCCCTCTACGACAGCCACATCGCAACCTATATGCGCAAGGCAGCAGGTCTGAACGAAAAGTTGTTCCTTGCCTTTGACAAGGCCCAAGACCTGCGCTATGGCGAAAACCCCCACCAGCAGGCAACCTTCTATCGTGCCAACAAGGAGGTCTCCTACTCGGTGGCTCACGCTAAGCAGTTGGGCGGCAAGGAGTTGTCCTACAACAACATTCAGGATGCAAATGCCGCTCTGAACATCGTAAGGGAGTACAGCGAGCCCTTCTGTGTGGGCCTGAAGCATATGAACCCCTGCGGTGCTGCCGTGGGTGCCGACCTGAAGGAGGCGTGGACCAAGGCTTATGAGGCCGACAAGGTGAGCATCTACGGTGGTATTGTGGCCGTAAACCGCCCCCTGACAGGCGAGGTGGCCGAGTTGATGAAACCCATCTTCTTGGAGATTGTTATGGCTCCCGCCTTTGAGCCCGAGGCTCTTGAAGTATTTGCCTCGAAGAAGAACTTGCGCCTGCTGGAGGTGAAGATGGATAACGTGAAAGAGCCACAGCCACAATATGTTGGCGTGAATGGTGGCTTGCTCGTGCAGGCAGTCGATGTGGAGTGCAAAGAGGTTGTGGAGGATATGTGCGTAACCGAGAGGAAACCCTCACAGGAGGAGCTGGTAGACCTAAACTTCGGCTGGCGAGTGGTTAAGCACGTGAAGTCCAATGCCATTGTGGTGGTTAAGAATGGCGCAACGGCAGGTGTCGGTGCGGGCCAGATGAACAGGGTTGGCTCGGCCGAAATCGCGCTTGAGCAAGCCAAAGCCGCAGGCCACACCGAGGGCCTCGTGTTGGCAAGCGATGGCTTCCTGCCCTTTGACGACACAGTGGAGTTGGCCTCCAAGTATGGCGTTGTGGCAATCGTGCAGCCTGGTGGCAGCATCCGTGATGAGGATGCCATAAGGAAGGCTAACGAGAAGGGTATTGCAATGCTCTTTACGGGTATGCGCCACTTTAAGCACTAATATTGTAAGCAACTATGAATAAGGGAGATAAACGAGTTCTTGTGGTTGGTGGTGGTGGCAGGTGCCACGCCATCGTGGACGCCTTGAGCCGCTCGCCACAAGTGGGCAAAATCTACTGCGCACCGGGCAATGCAGGTATTGCCGAGCAGGCCGAGTGTGTGAAAATCGGGGTGGAAGATGTGGAGGCACTTGTGGCCTTTGCTAAGAGTGAGGCCATAGACCTTGCTGTCATAGGCCCTGAGGCTTCGCTCGCTGTGGGTGTGGTTAATGCTTTCAGAGAGAATGGTTTGAGGGCCTTTGGCCCCACCAGGGAGGCTGCCCAGATTGAGAGTAGCAAGGAGTTTGCCAAGAGGTTGATGGCCAAGTACGACATTCCCACGGCAGGCTATGAGGCATTCTCGGACTACGAGCAGGCGTGGGCCTATGTGAAGGCCCGCCCGCTACCCGCTGTGATTAAGTACGACGGACTTGCAGCCGGCAAGGGCGTTGTGGTGGCAGAGAGTTACAAGGAGGCCGAGGCCGCACTGAAGGATATGTTGCTGGGCGAGAGCTTCGGCAGTGGGAGAGTGGTTGTGGAGGATTTCTTGGATGGCCCCGAGTTCTCGTTTATGTGCGTGGTATCGGGCGAGAAGGTCTACCCTCTGGCTATGGCACAAGACCACAAGAGAGCCTACGATGGCGACAAGGGCCCCAACACAGGTGGTATGGGCGCCTATTCGCCCGTGCCATTTGTTACGGACGAGGTGAGGGAGTTCGCTCTGGAACGCATTATGCGCCCCACGGCAAAGGCTATGGTCGCCGAAGGCGTACCCTTTGTGGGAGTGCTCTATGGCGGTCTGATACTGACACAGCAGGGCCCGAAGGTGATTGAGTTCAACGCAAGGTTTGGCGACCCCGAAACAGAGGTTGTGCTGCCCCGTCTGAAGAGTGATATTTACGCCCTCTTTGAGGCAGCCATTGATGGGGACGATTGTGCTACAGAGTGGAGCGATGAGGCTCTGCTTGGCGTGGTGCTGGCCTCGAAGGGCTACCCGGGTAGTTATACCAAGGGTGCTGTGATAGAGGGACTTGATGGCGTGGAGTCGAAAGTGTACCATATGGGCACCGCCCGCAATGCGGAAGGTAAGGTGGTTACCGCAGGTGGCAGGGTGCTGATGGTTGTCGGTAGGGGTGCCACTCTGGCCGAGGCCAAGCAGATGGCCGAGAGGGATTGCGCCCGCATCGAGTGCGACGGACTCTTCCACCGTAGCGATATTGGACATAAAGTGTTGAATTAACAAGAGAAACAAAAGATATAAGACTATGATTATCAGTGGTAAAGACTTGGCGTTGGAGGTTAAGAACGACGTTGCCGAGCGAGTGAAACAGTGCGTGGCCGAGTATGGCCGTCCGCCACACCTGGTGGTTATCCTTGTGGGCGAAAACCCCGCAAGCGTCTCCTATGTGGCCGGTAAGGGCAGGGATGCCGAGGAGGTGGGCTTCAAGAACACCACCATCCGCAAGCCCGAAAGTATCAGCGAGGAGGAATTGCTCGGACTGATTGCCGAACTCAATGCCGACGAGAGCGTGGACGGACTCCTTGTGCAACTACCTCTGCCCAAACACATTAGCGAGGCCAAGGTGATTGAGGCCATCGCAAAGGAGAAGGACGTGGATGGTTTCCACCCCCTGAATGTGGCTTCGCTGTGGCAAAAGTTGCCCTGCTTGCTCCCCTGCACCCCGAAGGGTATCATCAAACTGCTCGACAAAGCAGGTGTACAGATTGAGGGCAAGAAGGCAGTTGTGATTGGCCGCAGCAACATTGTGGGCCTGCCTGTGTCGAAACTTCTGCTGGACAGGAATGCCACGGTAACCATCGCCCACAGTCGCACCAAAAACCTTGCACAGGTTACCTCCGAGGCCGACATCTTGGTTGTGGCCATTGGTAAGCCACTCTTCGTTACGGCCGATATGGTTGGCGAGGGAGCCGCTGTGATTGATGTGGGCGTAAATCGCCACCCCGAGACGGGCAAACTCTGTGGCGACGTGGACTTTGAGGCGTGCAAGGAGAAAGCCTCGGTGATTACTCCCGTGCCGGGTGGCGTGGGCCCGATGACCCGTGCCTGCCTGATGGAGAACACGCTGGAGTGCTACCTCAATAAGATGATGAACAAATAAAAGGGAATAAGTATAGAGATTAGGATATGATTGAGAGATATGGGCGCGAGGTTATGCGCCAAGTGTGGACCGAAGAGAACAAATTTAACGCCTACCTCAAGGTGGAACTCCTGGCTGCCGAGGCTTGGAGGGAGTTGGGTGTGGTGCCCGCCGAGGATGTGGAGAAGCTGTGGCAGAAGGCAACTTTTGACATCGAGCGCATCAAGGAGATTGAACTCCAAACCCGCCACGACATTGTGGCCTTCACCCGTGCGGTGAGCGAGTCGTTGGGCGAGGAGCGCAAGTGGGTGCACTATGGTCTGACCAGCACCGACGTGGTTGATACGGCCAACGGCTACCTCTTCTCGCAGGCCAACAAGATTATTGCCGATGACCTCCAGAGGTTTGCCGCCGTGCTGAAGAAGCAGGCCGTGAGGTTCAAATACACACCCTGCATCGGCCGCACACACGGCATTCACGCCGACATCACCTCCTTTGGACTCAAGTGGGTGCTGTGGTATGAGGAGATGCAGCGCAACATCAAGCGTTTTGCCGAGGCTGCCAGAGGGGTGGAAGTGGGCAAGATTAGTGGTGCTGTGGGCAACTTTGCCAACATACCTCCCTTTGTGCAGGACTACGTGTGTGAGAAACTCGGCATTGATAGTGCCAACATCTCCACCCAGGTAATTCAGCGCGACAGGCACGCCTACTATGTTGCCACCCTCGCCGTGATTGGTGCCTCGTTGGAGCAGATGGCTCTTGAGGTACGCAACTTGCAGCGCACCGAGGTGCACGAGGTGGAGGAGTCCTTCGGCAAGGGCCAAAAGGGCTCCAGCGCAATGCCACACAAGCGTAACCCCATCAGTAGCGAGAACATCTGCGGCTGCTCGAGGGTGCTGCGTGGCTATATGGCAACTGCCTATGAGAACGTGGCTCTGTGGCACGAGAGGGACATTTCCCACTCGGCAACCGAGCGCATCATTATGCCCGATGCAACCATCCTGCTCGACTATATGCTCAACCGTATGATGGGCATCCTGGAGAACTTGGTGGTCTTTGAGGAGCAGATGAAGGCCAACATCTATCGCACCAACGGTGTGATTTTTGCCCAGAGGGTGATGAACGCACTCATCGACAAGGGATTTGCAAGGGAGAAGGCTTATGATACCGTGCAGCCCGTGGCTATGAGGGCTATGAGCGAGGGTGCGGCCTACATCGACCTGCTCAAGGAGGAGCCCACCGTGAAGGCTACCCTCACCGAGGAGGAGTTGGAGGGGTGCTTCACGCTGGAGTACTATATGAAAAACGTGGACTATATTTACAAACGCAATAAAATTGAGGAGGAATAAGGAGATATGTCAGAGAGGTTAGTAGTCATCGGCTCGCAGTGGGGCGATGAGGGCAAAGGCAAGATTACCGACTACTTTGCCTGCAAAGCAGATATGGTGGTGCGCTATCAGGGTGGCAACAATGCAGGCCACACGGTAGTGTTCGACGGACACAAATACTCCTTGCAGAGTATTCCTTCGGGCATTTTCAACCCCAAGACGGTGAATGTGATGGCCAACGGTATGGTGGTGAACCCCGTGTCGGTGGTGGCCGAATTGGAGAAACTCCACGCACAAGGTATCACCGACTACCAACTCTACATCTCGGACCGTGCGGCTGTGGTTATGCCCTACCACTCGGCCCTGGATGGAGCCTATGAGGCACTGAAGGGTGGTGCTCAAATTGGTACTACCAAGAAGGGTATCGGCCCCGCCTATGCAGACAAGTACAGCAGGGTGGGTATCCGTATGGGCGACCTGCTGGAGCCCGACTATTTTGCCGAGCGACTCAGGGCAGCCCTGGAGGTGAAGAATATGGAACTGAAGATGTTGGGGCTGGAAACCTTTGAGTTTGAGCAGGTTTACAATCAGTATATGGACATCGCAGCCAAGATTGGCCATATGATTTGCGACACCTCAGCACTGATTAACGAGGCGTTGGAGGGCGACAAGAAGGTGCTCTTTGAGGGTGCGCAAGGTATGATGCTCTGCATCGACCACGGCACCTATCCCTATGTTACATCTTCCACACCCTCATCGGCGAGTGTGCCTGTGGGTGCGGGAGTGTCGCCCAAGTGGATTGACAACGTGCTGGGTGTTGCAAAGGCATATTGCACAAGGGTAGGCGAGGGTCCTTTCCCCACCGAACTCTTCGACCAGAGGGCCAGCGACATCCGCGAGAGAGGCCACGAGTATGGCACCGTGACGGGCCGTCCACGCAGGGTGGGGTGGTTTGACGCCGTGGTGGCTCGCTATGTGAGCAAGTTGGCGGGCATTGACTCGTGGGCACTGATGTTGTTCGACGTGCTTTCGGGCTTGGACAAGGTCTGCATCTGCACCGGCTATGAGTTGGATGGCGAGGTCATTACAAGTCCTCCTGCCACCATCGCACGCTTGGCTCGCTGCAAACCCGTACTCATTGAGCTTGAGGGCTGGAAGGAAGACATCTCGGACGTGAAAGAGTTTGACGCTCTGCCCGAGGCTGCCAAAGCCTATGTGCGCAAGATTGAGGAGGTTACGGGCGTGAAGGTGGGTATTATCTCCGTTGGTGCCGACCGCAGCAAGACCATCATCATTGACGAAAAGTTGAAGAAGTTCTAAATAAAAAAAATAGATTGTAAGGTATGTCGTTTATTGAAGAAAAAATCGTTCAAGAGGGTATGACCTTCGATGACGTGCTGTTGATTCCGGCCTACTCGGAAGTAACCCCCAATATGGTGGCACTCGAGAGCCGCTTTTCGCGCAACATACGCATCAACATCCCCGTGGTGTCGGCAGCGATGGATACCGTAACCGAAGCGGAGATGGCCATCGCCATTGCACGTGAGGGCGGTATAGGCGTTATTCACAAAAATATGTCCATTGCCGCACAGGCTGCACAGGTACGCAAGGTAAAGAGGGCCGAGAGCGGTATGATATACGACCCTGTGACCATCTCCAAAGAGGCTACCGTGGGCGATGCTCTGCAACTGATGAAGGAGAACCGCATCGGTGGTATCCCCGTGGTGGATGCTGAGAACAAACTCATCGGCATCGTGACCAACAGGGACCTGCGTTTCCAGACCGAAATGTCGCTTCCCATTGCGGAGGTGATGACCTGCGATAGGCTCGTTACCACCAACAACCCCGACCTCTCGGAGGCTTCCAAGATTTTGCTCAAAAACAAAATCGAGAAGCTCCCCGTAGTGGATGAGCAGATGCATCTGGTGGGACTTATCACATATCGCGATATTACCAAAATTCAGGACTACCCAACCGCTTGCAAGGACGACAAGGGCCGCCTGAGGGTGGCTGCAGGTGTGGGCGTTACCTCCGACACCCTCCAGAGGGTGGAGGCTTTGGTGGAGGCAGGCGTGGATGCTATTGTCATCGACACAGCCCACGGTCACTCGGCCAACGTAACCCGCACCCTCAAAGCCGTGAAGGAGGCCTTCCCGCAGATTGACGTGGTGGTTGGTAACATCGCCACCGCCGAGGCTGCCGAATTCCTCATCAAGGCAGGTGCCGATGGTATCAAGGTGGGCATTGGCCCCGGCTCCATCTGCACTACCCGCATCGTGGCAGGCGTGGGCGTGCCCCAGTTGAGCGCAATCTTCAATGCCGCAAAGGTGGCACACAAATATGGGGTACCTGTGATTGCTGATGGTGGTCTACGCTACTCGGGCGATGTGGTGAAAGCCATTGCCGCAGGTGGCGACTGTGTGATGATGGGCTCGATGTTGGCAGGCGTGGAGGAGTCGCCCGGTGAGACGATTATCTACAATGGTCGTAAGTTTAAGTCCTACCGTGGTATGGGCTCCATTGAGGCTATGCAGGCGGGTTCAAAGGACCGCTACTTCCAGAGCGAGAAGTGCGACTCCAACAAGTTTGTGCCCGAGGGCATTGTGGCAAGGGTACCCTACAAGGGTACGTTGAGCGAGACCATCTATCAACTTATCGGTGGTCTGCGCTCGGGTATGGGCTACTGCGGTGCCAAGGATATTGACGCACTGCACGAGGCCAAGTTCGTGAAGATTACCTCGGCTGCGGTGGTGGAAAATCACCCCCACGACGTGACCATCACCAAGGAGGCTCCCAACTACACCCGTGGTGTATAATTTGAAATGACATTGAAACACAAAGAAAAGAGAGTAAAAAATATGAAACAGGATATGATTGTCATTCTTGACCTCGGCAGCCACCACAACACGGTGGTTGCCAGGGCCATTCGTGCGCTGGGTGTATATAGCGAGATTTACCCCCACGACATCACCGCCGAAGAACTCAAAGCACTCCCCGGAGTGAAGGGTGTGATTATCAACGGTGGCGAGAATAATGTGATTGACGGTGTGGAGATTGACGTGCGCCCCGAAATCTACGGCGTGGGCCTGCCTATCATTGCTGCAGGCCACGACAAGGCACTCTGCGAGAAGAAGTTGGCCGAGTTTGCAGACGACGAGGAGGCTATCAAAGAGGCCCTTCGTGGGTTTGTCTTTGACACTTGCGGCGCCGAGGCCAACTGGAATATGAAAAACTTTGTCAGCGACCAAGTGGAGCTCATCCGCCAGCAGGTGGGCGACAAGAAGGTGTTGCTCGCCCTGTCGGGCGGTGTGGACTCCTCGGTGGTTGCGGCTCTGCTGCTGAAGGCCATTGGCAACAACCTCGTGTGTGTACACGTCAATCACGGCCTGATGCGCAAGGGCGAGAGCGAGACCGTTGTGGAGGTCTTTGGCAAGCAACTTTGCGCCAACCTGGTCTACGTGGATGCCACCGACCGCTTCCTCTCCAAGTTGGAGGGAGTGGAGGACCCCGAGCAGAAGCGTAAAATCATCGGTGGTGAGTTCATCCGAGTATTTGAGGAGGAGGCACGCAAACTTGATGGCATTGATTTCCTCGGTCAGGGTACCATCTATCCCGACATCGTGGAGAGTGGTACCAAGACCGCCAAGATGGTCAAGTCGCACCACAACGTAGGCGGCCTGCCCGAAGATATGAAGTTTGGACTCGTGGAGCCCCTCAAACAACTCTTCAAGGACGAGGTGAGGGCTTGCGGTGTGGAACTCGGCCTGCCCTACGAGATGGTCTACCGTCAGCCATTCCCCGGCCCGGGCTTGGGCGTGAGGTGTTTGGGTGCAATCACCCGCGATAGGTTGGAGGCCGTGAGGGAGAGCGATGCCATTCTGCGTGAGGAGTTTGCGCTGGCAGGACTGGACAAGAAGGTGTGGCAGTACTTCACCGTGGTGCCCGACTTCAAGTCGGTGGGCGTGCGCAACAATGCCCGCAGTTACGATTGGCCCGTGATTATCCGTGCGGTCAATACCATTGACGCGATGACCGCCACCATTGAACACATCGACTGGGCAGTGTTGGACAAGATTACAAGGCGCATTTTGGCCGAGGTGCCCAACGTGAACAGGGTGTGCTACGATATGTCGCCCAAGCCATCGGCAACCATCGAGTGGGAGTAAAAGAGCGCTTTCGGGTGTAAGGCTAATACGGCTAAACAAAAAACTATCGGGTAACGAAAACGTTACCCGATAGTTTCTTTTGTATATCCGGCTGACCGGAGCTTAAACGAGGTTCAGTTCCTTCTTCATCTGCTCAATCTTGGCATCAAGCGAAGCGGACACCTTGTCGTAGTCGGCAAGCGATGCAAGGGGCTCCTTCACGCCAAAGTAGAACTTAATCTTGGGCTCCGTACCGCTGGGGCGAATCGAAAGGATGGTGCCATCGGCAGTCAGGTACTGGAGCACGTTGCTCTTGTCGCTATCCAGAGCCGAAGTGGTGCCCGAAGCAACATCCAACGTGGTGCTCGACTGGTAGTCCTTAATCGTTACAATGGGCGAGCCGCAAATGCTCTTGGGAGGATTGGCGCGGAAATCAACCATCATCTGCTTAATCTCGGCGGCACCCTCCTGGCCCTTGCGAACTACCGACACGAGGCCCTCTTTGTAGAAGCCATATTCAACGTAGAGCTCCTTGATGAGTTTGTAAAGTGTGGTGCCAATGCTCTTTGCCCAAGCAGCAGCCTCGGCAGCAAGCGAGCAAGCCGACACACCGTCCTTATCCCTCAAGAACGAGCCTGCAAGGAAACCGAAACTCTCCTCGCCACCACCGATGTAGACCTTACCCTTGGCCTCCTCGGCACGGATAACCTTGGCGATATTCTTGAAACCGGTCAGGCAGTCGAAGTACTCCACACCGAAACTCTTGGCCACGTCGGCCATCATCTCGCTGGTTACGATGGTCTTAACGATGTACTGCTTGCCATCCAACATACCATTCTCCTTCCAGCGGCGGCACATATAGTAGGTGAGCAGCACGCAGGTCTGGTTACCATTGAGCAGCACATACTCGCCCTCCTCATTGGGAACGGCAATACCGATACGGTCGCTGTCGGGGTCGGTAGCCATAACAATCTCGGCACCCACCTTGCGGCCCAACTCAATGGCCATACGCATTGTAGTCCTCTCCTCGGGGTTGGGCGACTCCACGGTGGGGAAGTTGCCGTCAACGCTCATTTGCTCCTCCACACAGTGGATGTTGGTGAAGCCATAGTTGCGCAACGAAGCAGGCACAAGTACACGTCCGCAACCGTGAATGGGAGTATAGACGATGCTCATATCGCTGTACTGCTTAACGGCAGCAGGGGAGAGCGAAAGCGACTTAACCCTCTCGAGGTAGATTTTGTCAAACTCCTCGCCAATAATCTCAATGTTCTCGGGGTGGAGGCCACAGATGATTTGGTCCACCGAGGTAATCTTGTTCACCTCGTCGATGATGTTCTTGTCGTGGGGAGCGATAACCTGCGAGCCGTCCTCCCAATAGGCCTTGTAGCCATTGTACTCGCGGGGGTTGTGCGATGCGGTAACCATAACGCCGCTCTTGCAACCGAGTTCACGGATTGCAAAACTCAACTCGGGGGTGGGGCGGAGCGACTCAAAGAGGTAGACTTTGAAGCCGTTAGAGGCGAAGATGTCGGCTGTGCGCTCGGCAAACTCGCGGCTAAAGTTGCGGCAGTCGTGGCTCACAGCAACCTTAATCTCCTCACCCTCAAAACATTTCTTCAGATAGTTAGCCAAGCCTTGGGTTGCCATACCCACCGTGTAGACATTCATACGGTTGGTACCCACGCCAAGGATGCCCCTCAAACCACCGGTACCGAACTCAAGGTCCTGATAGAAACTCTCGGAGAGTTCTTTGGGGTCGTTTGCCATCATCTGGCGGATTTGCTCTTTGGTCTGCTCATCGTAATTTCCGTCAAGCCACTTTTGGGCTCTGTCGAGAATATATTGTTCCATAGTATGTAAATATATGTATTAGTGTTTGTTCTTTGTAGGTTGTGTTTGTAGGTCAAAATATTTTTCGGCACAAAATGCCGATAGGCAAAGATAGAAATTTTTTCCGTAAATTCTCACAATCAGCAGGTTAAATTACAAGGAAAAAATTGACCCCAAAATGCCATAGCAATTAAAACTTATTTTGCAATAGAAAAAGATATTTTTTTTAACAAAATTATGCACAATTTTGTGGTCGGAAATCAAAGTTACCCAATCAACATAAATGACAACGAACACGGAAACATACAGCGATGTGTGGAAGAACTGCCTATCCCAAATCAAGTCGCAAATCACTGACGATGAATTCGTTAAGTGGTTTTTGCCTATCGTACCACTGAGCTACGATGGCAACATTCTGCGCTTGCGTTTGCCCGATGAGGAGAGTGTTTACCATATTGAGCACAACTACATCCCGGCTCTTCGCCCAATCATACATCGCTACTTCGGTAACAACATCAGAGTTCGCTATGCTGTACCCCAGCACAGCAGTACCGACACACCCACCGAAGCAAACACCACACCGATGTCGTCTTATGTTGCACAAAAGGACACCACAAAGATAAAAAATCCTTTTGTGATTCCGGGTATCAAAAAGTTGGTTATCGATTCGCAGCTCAACAGCAAGTACACCTTTGAGTCCTTCGTGGAGGGTGCTTGTAACAAGTTGGTCAGGAGTGTGGGTGAGGCCGTGGCACAGGCCCCCGGTCGCACCGCCTACAACCCCTTCTACATCTTTGGCGATTCCGGCCTCGGCAAGACCCACTTGGCACAGGCCATCGGCTTGGAAATCAAAAAGAGGCACCCCGAATTGCAGGTACTCTATGTGTCAATGAACAAGTTTCAGGCACAATATACCACCGCAATTCTCAACAAGGAGCCCAACGATTTCATCAACTTCTACCAGATGATTGACGTGTTGATTATTGATGACATTCAGGAGCTTTCGGGCAACAAGAGCAGCACCCAAAATGCCTTCTTCAACATCTTCAACCACCTTCACCTGACCGGCAAACAGCTGATTCTCACCTCGGACAAACGTCCCTCGGAGTTGAGCGACATCAACGACCGTCTGCTGACCCGTTTCAAATGGGGCTTGGCTGCGGAGCTTACCCCGCCCGATTACGAAACGAAGGTTAAGATTATTCTCAACAAGGCCCGCCAAGCCGGCACGGAGATTCCGATGGACGTTGTGGAATACTTGGCAGAGAATGTCAATGACAACGTGAGGGAGATCGAGGGCGTACTCTCGTCGCTGATTGCCAATGCCGATTTTCTCAAGCGCAAACTCACCATCTCGCTGGCCAAAGAGGTGCTCAAAACCTACGTTAAGATTGACCAGAAAGAGGTCTCTATCAGCCTGATACGCAAGATTGTGTGTGAGCATATGGAGATTAGCGAGAGCGACCTCGACTCGCCCAAGCGCACACGCGACATCGCACAGGCTCGTCAGGTGGCAATGTACTTGAGCAAGAAATACACCACGCTGCCTTTGTCGGTCATCGGCTCGTCTATCGGTGGCAAGAACCACGCCACGGTATTGCACGCCTGCAAAGCAGTGAACAACCTGCTTGAGACCGACCGCCTGTTTGCCCACACAATGGATGAACTTGAACGTCGACTGACACAAGCAAGGTAATAGGGAAATAAAATAGAGGGGGAGAGAGAAAATACTCCTTCGGTAAGTGAAAAAAATCGCGACTATCGGTTGGATAGTTGCGATTTTTGTTGTAATTTTACCCTACAAATGCGCATTTGCCAAAAAGTACACAGAGAGATGATTAAAATTGGAGATAAGGCCCCGCAGTTTGAGGGAGTTACACAGAGTGGCGAGAAGGTGTCGCTGACCGATTTTGTAGGTCGCAAAGTGATTCTCTACTTCTATCCGAAGGACAATACCTCAGGTTGCACCCTCGAGGCAAAGAGCCTGAGGGATGGCAAGGAAGCACTCAAGGCCGAGGGCTTTGAGATTGTGGGTGTGAGCCCCGATAGCGTGAAGTCCCACCAGAATTTCTGTGCCAAGCACGAACTCAACTTCACCCTCATTGCCGACACCGACAAAGTGATTGCGCAAGCCTATGGGGTGTGGGCCGAGAAGAAGATGTATGGCCGCAGCTATATGGGCATAGTTCGCACCACCTTCATCATCGACGAGCAGGGTACCATCATCCACATCTTCGACAAGGTGCGCACGGCCGACCACTGGGAGCAAATCAACCAATGGTGGCAGAGCGCAAAGTAGGCGCAGGTCAAAACAAGAGAGATAAGAAATAGAGATAAGAAATAGAGATAATAAGTAAATAAAAAACTACAAAACTACTATGGCAGAGAAAGTTGCGGTTAATCCCGACAAGCAAAAAGTGTTGAGCGCAGTGCTCGACAAGATTGAAAAAGATTTCGGTAAGGGCTCCATTATGCGAATGAGCAGCCAAGCTACCGAGCAAATTCCCGTAATCCCCACAGGCTCCATCACCCTGGACAACGCTCTGGGAGTGGGTGGCTACCCCAAAGGTCGTATCATCGAAATCTACGGCCCCGAGTCGTCGGGTAAGACCACTTTGGCTATTCACGCCATCGCCGAGGCACAAAAGGAGGGTGGCATTGCCGCTTTCATTGACGCCGAGCACGCATTCGACAGCTTCTATGCTGCAAAGTTGGGTGTGGATGTAGACAACCTGCTGGTGTCGCAGCCCGACAGTGGCGAGCAGGCTCTGGAGATTGCCGAGACGCTCATTAGGTCGAGCGCCATCGACATCATCGTGATTGACTCCGTTGCTGCTCTCACCCCCAAGGCAGAGATTGAGGGCGAGATGGGCGAGTCGAAGATGGGCCTTCAGGCAAGGCTTATGTCGCAGGCTCTGAGGAAACTCACCGCTGCCATCAGCAAGACCAAAACCGTGTGCATCTTCATCAACCAGCTGAGGGATAAGATTGGCGTAATCTACGGCAACCCCGAGACTACCACCGGTGGCAATGCGCTGAAGTTCTACGCCAGCGTGCGTATCGACATCCGCAAGACCTCGGTTATCAAAGATGGCGACACCCAGCTCGGTACCCGCACTAAGGTTAAGGTTGTGAAGAACAAGGTTGCGCCCCCATTCCGCAAGGCAGAGTTCGACATTATGTATGGCGAGGGTATCTCTATCGTGGGCGAGATTCTCGACCTCGGTGTAGACCTGGGCGTTATCAAGAAGAGTGGCTCGTGGTTCTCCTATGGCGACAGGAAACTGATGCAGGGTAGGGATGCCACCAAAGACCTCCTGATGCAGGACCTCGAACTCCGCAGCGAGATTGAGGAGAAGGTTAGGGCTGCACTCAAAGAGAGTAACCAACAAAACTAGTACGTTAAGATAAAAAGCCTCGGTTGTCGGAATTACACTGAACAACCGAGGCGTTGTTGTTCTTTGTCGGAACAATGAAAAAATAGGGTAGGACTTAAGGATTAGACACACCACCTATGGCCAACTACACACCGGAGGACGAGTTAATTATTGAGCAGAAGTACAACGAACTGCTGGCCTCTTGCAACAAAATTTGCAAGAGCGAGTCCGATTGGGATATGATTGTCAAGGCATTCTCCCTGGCAAAGGATGCACACAAAGGAGTCAGGCGCCGCTCCGGAGAACCCTACATTCTCCACCCCATAGCGGTCGCCAAGATTGTTGTGGATGAGGTCGGGCTGGGAGTGAAGTCCACCGTTGCGGCACTGCTGCACGATGTGGTGGAGGACACAAGCTACACCGTGGAGGATATGGAAAACCTCTTCGGCCCGAAGGTTGCCTCAATGGTGGATGGCCTCACCAAGGTGGCCGCCGCATTGGACGAGGAGGCCTCGGCACAAGCCGAAACATTCCGTAAGATACTACTCACTCTGTCGGATGACATCAGGGTTATCCTAATAAAAATCTCCGACCGACTTCACAATATGCGCACCCTCGGTTCTATGCCGAGGAATAAACAACTTAAGATTACGAGCGAAACGATGTACCTGTTCGCTCCGCTTGCCTATAGGTTGGGCCTTTACGCCATCAAGACCGAACTCGAGGACCTCTCGCTCAAGTATATGTATCCCGACCAATATGCCGAGATTGAGGCCAAGATGAATGCCACGGCCGCCGAACGTAACGAATTCATAGAGAGGTTTATAACGCCCATTAGGGAGCGACTCACAGAGGCCGGCATAGACTTCACCGTGTCGGGTAGGGTTAAGACAGTGTTCTCGGTGTGGTCGAAGATGCACCGCAAGCAGATTCCTTTCGAGGAAATTTACGACCTCTTCGCCATCCGCATCGTATTCAAGCCCACCGACCTTGTGCCGGAGAAATCACAGTGTTGGCACATCTACTCACTGCTGACCGACATCTATCCACCCAAGCCCGATAGGATTAGGGACTGGGTTAGTTTTCCGAAAGCCAATGGTTATGAGGCACTTCACGCCACTTTGATGCGCCCCGATGGCATTTGGGCCGAGGTACAAATTCGCTCCGAGAGAATGGAGGAGGTGGCCGAGAGGGGTTTTGCCGCACATTGGAAATACAAACAGGCTCACGAGTCGGATGACGAATTTGACAAGTGGCTGAAGGATGTGCGAGCCGCCCTTAGCCAACCGGCCGGAAATGCCGCCGAGTTCCTTGAAAATGTGAAGATGACCCTCTATATGACCGAGATGGTTGTTTTCACTCCGAAGGGAGAGACAAAGAAAATGCCTGTGGGTGCAACTGCGCTGGACTTCGCCTACGAAATTCACACCAACGTGGGCAACACAGCAATCGGTGCCAAAATTAACCACAAGATTGAGTCCATATATACCCCGCTGACAAGTGGCGACCAAATTCAGATTCTCACAGCCGAGACCGCTCACCCCACCATTGAGTGGCTTGACCACGTGAATACGGTCAAGGCCAAACAGTCCATCATTAACTACCTTAAACGTGTAAGGCAGAACAACATAGAGCGTGGTATCTCAATCTTTGATAGAAGAATGAGGGAGTTTGGAATTACCCCCAGCGCAAGGCTTTTCCGCAAACTCCTGCCCGCATACGAGTGTTCCAACAAGGACGAGTTCTACAGCAAACTCGGCTCGGAAATCATCAACCTGAACGACATTGACTCCGTACTAAGGCAGAACTCCAAGAATAAGATTCTCAAGTTCTGGACCTTTGAAGTGGGTTCCGACAAGCGCAACAAGGAGTTGGTGGTGTCGCAAATGACTGATATGGAGGGCGATGACGTGCAAAGATTTGCCATTGCCGAGTGCTGCAACCCAATTCCGGGCGACAATATCACCGGCTACCGCGACCCCAAGTCGGGAGTCGTGGTGGTACACAAAACCGACTGCGAGGAGCTCATTAGACTCGGCTCGCAAAAGGGCGAAAACCTCGTGAGCAACATCAAGTGGGCCTCCTACAAGGCGCAATCCTACCTCTCCGAGATTGAGATGAGGGGCATCGATAGGGTAGGCATCCTGAGGGACTTGGTGCAGGTTATCACCATTGAGCTCAATGTGAATATCCGCGGCCTGCAAATCCAAAGTCACGACGGAATTTTTGAGGGCAAAATCAGCCTCTACGTTACCGACACTCAAAATCTCAGCGAGTTGATTGAGAAGGTAAACGGCATTAAGGGTATTGAAAAAGTTAAACGACTATAATTAGACAAACAACTATGGCAACAATTTTCACAAAGATAGTCAACGGAGAAATTCCCTGCTACAAGGTGGCAGAAAACGACAAATACTTCGCATTCCTGGACATCAACCCCTTGAGCGAGGGCCACACACTCGTCATCCCCAAACGAGAAGAGGACTACATCTTCGACCTGCAGGACGACGAACTCGCAGGCTTGATGCAGTTTGCCAAGCAGGTGGCCACATCACTGAAAGCCAACCTGGAGTGCAAGAGGGTGGCGGTAGTAGTTCTCGGTATGGAGGTTCCTCACGCACACATTCACCTTATCCCTATGAATAGCGAAGCGGACGTAGACTTCCGCAAGCCCAAGTTGCAACTTTCGCCCGAGCGCTTTGCAGAGATTGCAGAGAAGATAAAATTGTAAAACAGAGAGATTGCACGTAAAGCGAGTGGGGTAGGGTAGGTACGATTTTACAACTCCACAATAAATAACATATACAAGCACAAGAAGGAGGTTCACAATCTGAACCTCCTTTTTCTTTGCCCCCAAATGCGCGAATCTCAAAGTTCAATTTTCAAATAAATAAAACGCAAAATACACAAAACCAACATTTTAATAAATTAAACTTAAAGTAAATCTTAAGTAAAAAGGCAAGCACCCAATACACCACACAAGAATACAGATGTATTCAATAAAACACAACGCATAATACCAACATTATCAGCACTTTACACATTAATATATAAAGTATTCGGTTATATTACAATGCGCCGATATATAACCACCTAACAAGGAGGCATAAAATTTAATAATCAAATCACTTGTGTAATGCATTTTTTATGTTTACATTTGTAAAAACTAGATACATTTACATCTGTGAAAGAGATTTTAGAATTTATTCTGAACGCAGAGGGGCTCAACAATGTGCGCTTTGCTGCGATTATGGATGTGGCGCCGGCATCCATCTCACACATTTTGTCGGGACGCAACAAGCCGAGTTATGACTTCATCGTGAAATTGGTAGAGACTTTTCCACAGTACGATGCCCGCTGGTTAATTACAGGCAAGGGAGAGCCATACAACTCCACTCCCGCACGTGGACAAGGGGCGTTCGACTTCAGCTCCACGAACAGAACTCTCTCGGAGCAACCCGCCACACAGGATGGAGAGGAGAACATTGTACTCCCCCCATTCGTCTCAACGCCCGACTCACAAACGGCAATCCCACATTCTACGTCCGCCATCCCGGCATCCGACCGCTTGATTGTTTGCTTTCCCGACCACACATTCGAGGAGTACGTCAAACGCTGAAATTCTCCGAGCCCATTGAAAAAAAGTAATTTGTTTGCTATATTTGCAATGGCAATATTGCCGTGGAACGCTAACGCATCGTAGGATTATGGAAATTTATATTAGGCACTTTAAGAATAAAAAAGAGCGAAATGAAGCTATTAAATGTGCGTCAATTATTTTGTTGTGTTTGATTGGCTTTGTATCTTTGTTAGCTTTTTTGTTCTTCCTATTAGATTGACGTTTACGCGCGTGCGCACGTGTTTCACGTGTGCGTGTGCGATGCCCTAACAATTAACTAATCAAGTGGCCAAATGAGCCTCCCCACGGTGCTCGGCCGTTATGCCGTTATCGCTGTAAATAACCAGAATAACGCACGTGCGCACGATTTAATTCGCACGATGTAATAGGGGTGACTCCATCTCCATCTCCATCTCCATATCCTCCAATCCTAGTTCAGCCTTTACCCCAAACTCGTAATTTATCACCCACATAATAACTTTACATAATCCAAATATTTTGCGCTTTATTAAAATTTTGATTTACACATATTTATATGTTATTATCTAAATGTTTACTTTATATAACATTTATCTCATTAACCGCCCACTGTGCATTTGCTGGCGCTGAAAGTATGTACATATTTTTTTCTCATACAAATAATAGGTGTGCATTTTGCAGAATTATGGGCACAATGTCGGCAAATTTGACTAAATTTGCATTATGACACAAAGGTTTTCAAATATCATCATAGTTTTACTTGCCGGATTAGCCACACTGGTCGGCTGCGTGCCAAAGAGTGGTAAAAAGCAAGATGCAGGCAATGTGATAACCGTATCAATACCACCACTTTACGGTTTGGTTAGGGAGATTGTTGGGAATGATTTCACAGTGCAAGTATTGCTTCCCGAGGGCTCCACTCCGGAAACCTACTCCCCCACCATTGGGCAAATTTCGGCTGTTCAGGAGTCCGAATTTCTCTTCACCTGCAACCTGATGGAGTTTGAAAAAGTGGTAACCAAAAGGCTTGAGGAGAGCAGAAAGATTAGCATTGTTAATATCTCGGAGGGGTGCAAAATAATTGACAATCAGTGCGATACAAATTGCAAAGACGGAGAAAATCAACTTTGTGAACACTCCGAAGAGGCCCACCGACACCACTCCCATCATCATCACGGAGGTGTGGACCCGCACGTTTGGATGTCGCCCTTTGAGTTGGAAACGATGGCGAACAACATTGGCCGAGCCATTTGCAATGCTTACCCCGATTCTGCAAAGTATGTTACTAATCTTGAGCGACTTATAGGCAAATTGCAAGAGCGACAAACGAGATATGCCGAGGAGTTGCAAGGGGCTGGCAGCAGAGTGTTTTTGATTTACCACCCTGCCCTATCCTATCTCGCACGTGACTACGATTTGGTACAAGTGGCACTCGAAAACGAGGGCAAAAACCCCACGCCAAGCACCTTGGCAGAGGTTGTGGAGACTGTTAATAAACACCAAATCGGACAGATGATGTACCAAGCCGAGTACCCGTGGGACACAATTAAACCCATAATTGACATTCTCGGTGTTAATGCAGTACAAATCAATCCATTGAACAAGGACATCATTTCGGAATTAGACAAAGTTATTAACACTATTTCGACCACAAAATGAGCGCAAAAGAGATTGTTAAAATATCCAACCTGTCGGTGTGGTATGGCGAAAAGGAGGCATTGGCCGATGTCAATATATCCTTCTATGCCGATGACTTTGTGGGCATAATTGGTCCCAACGGAGGTGGCAAGAGCAGCCTTGTAAAGGCCATTGTGGGCTTGGTGCCCCATTCGGGCACCATCGAGATTGCCAAAGAGGTGGCCGATGGGGGCATTGGGTATATGCCCCAGCAAAATCTTTTCGACAAGGAGTTTCCCATTTCGGTGGAAGATTTGGTGCTGAGTGGACTGCAACACAGCAGGGGCCTATTTAGCAGATACACAAGGACTGACAAGGAGAAAGTTAAAGCTACACTTAAGGAGTTGGGTATTGCAGATTTGGCCAAGCGATGCGTGGGCGAACTTTCGGGCGGACAGTTGCAGAGGGCATTATTGGGGCGTGCGATTATCTCCGAGCCGAAGTTGCTCATACTCGATGAGCCGGCCAACTTTGTGGACAACCGCTTCGAGAACGAACTCTACACGCTACTGGGGGAACTCAACAAGCGTATGGCCATAATTATGGTGTCGCACGATGTGGGCACGATTGCCACGGTGGTGAAAAACGTGGTGTGCGTGAACCGCACGGTCCACCGCCACCCCACTGCCGAACTCACGCCCGAGTTGCTTGCGGGCTACCACTGTCCCATTCAGATTCTCTCCCACGGCCCTGTGCCACACACGGTGCTGGCACACCACTGTGAGAAAATTGAACATTAACACATTCCACGTGCCAACTCCCTAACTTAAGGAATGGTAAAAAATGATGATGCGCCCTTTGGGGCGCATCTTTTTATTTTTCACAAACACATATTGTTTACAGTCAACATAATTCATTACCTACAAAAAGGGATAAGGCGAGTGACTTTCAATGATACAAGTGGGGCGGTCGATGCGACCGCCCCACTCTATTTGCACAAGAGTCTGACTACTCAAACTTGCAAATCTCGCTCAGCTTGCCCCAAATCTCCTCGGTGCGCTCGATGAGCTGCTGGCGAACATAGGCGTAGTGTTTGCGAACAAGCGAGGGGTTGTGTTTCTCCGCAGGGTTGTTCACCAACTCAAAGAGGTTGTTGCGCATATCCACAACCTGCTGCATCAGGGCAACAATCTCCTCCTGTTTGTCCGAGTGGAAACCAAGCGAAAGGTAGCAATCGTAGACCACCTCGTTTACAACGTAGTCAATCTGTTTCTTAATCTGTCTTAAACTTGCCATAATAGTCTTTATGAATTAGGTTTGTGAACTTTTCCGTTCCGTTTGTTTCGTGCCGTAAAGTTAGCAATAAATTTGACACTGCGCACTCCGCAGCGCAAAAATATCACTCCCCCAGCCTACTTTTGGCCTTTTTTGCCGTGGTCGTTAATCATTTTGATGACAAAAATGATGGTGCTCATCGTTGCCGTGAGTCCGTTGGCGATGGCCAGAGGCACATTGCCCGTGGCCACTCCCTGAATGAAAAAGCAGGTGGCACCGAGCGCCATCAGCACAAACGACCCCAAGGCGATGTCGTCAGTCTTGCGGGTGCGGATGGTCTGGAGGGTCTGCGGAATGTAGCCCAGCACCATCAGTATGGCTGCACTGTAGCCGATAAGTGTTGCAAAATCCATAGTCTTTGTGTGTGGTTTTTGGTTAAAAACTTCGTAAAGTTACAAAATATTACACTATTTTTGTAGATTGAAACCGAAAAATAAATAACACACCCACACTAAAACCCGCAACACACTCGTGGCCAAGCAACAAAAAGAGAAAAAAGAGACTCCGCTGATGCAGCAATACTACGGCATCAAGGCTGCACACCCCGATGCAATACTGCTCTTCAGGGTGGGCGACTTCTACGAAACCTATGGTGAAGATGCCCCCATCGCTGCATCCATACTCGGCATTGCACTCACTCGCAAGTCCAACGGTTCGGGCACCTTCATTGAGATGGCCGGATTCCCCTATCACGCCATCGGCACCTATCTGCCCAAACTCGTGCGTGCGGGGCGTAGGGTGGCTGTGTGTGAGCAGTTGGAGGACCCCAAGAGTGTGAAGGGCCTCGTGAAGCGAGGTGTGGTGGAGTTGGTCACTCCGGGTGTGGTGATGGACGAAAACGTACTCTCGGCCAAGGAGAACGTCTTTTTGGCCTCCATTCACTTTGGCGAAAAGAGCAACGGCATTGCCTTCCTTGACCTCTCCACGGGAGAGTTCTACGTGGCCGAGGGCAACGATGCCTACACCGACAAACTCATCTCCAACTTCGCCCCCAAGGAAATCATCTATCAGCGTGGCTACGAAGACCGCTTTGCGCAGGCCATCAGTGGGCGCAACTACACCTATCGTCTTGACGCTTGGGTGTTTAACGCCGAAATTAACCGCACCAAGTTGTGTGCTCAATTTGGGGTGAAGTCGCTCAAGGGCTTCGGCATTGAGCGTATGACTGCGGGCATCACCGCTGCGGGTGCAATACTCTACTATCTCGACTACACCGAGCACAAAAACGTGGCCCACCTGAAGAGCATTGCCCGCATTGATGCCGACCGCTATGTGTGGGTAGACCGCTTTACCATTCGTAACCTCGAACTGCTCGGAGCGAACAACACGCTTGGTAAGGGCGGCTTTGCCGAGGCCATCGACCGCACCTCTACCCCTATGGGTGGCCGACTGCTCAAGCATTGGATTACGATGCCAATCAAGGACACCGACAAACTCAA
>JAFVSY010000126.1 GCA_017503465.1 Tidjanibacter sp.
ACTCGTAGTCGTGGCCCAGAGCCTCAACGGTGGTGTCGGTGTAGACGTCACCGCAATTGGCGCAGGTGTGAGTGGTGTAGCCGTCCTCGGTGCAGGTGGGAGCGGTGACTACAGACTGGTAGTCGTGGCCCAGAGCCTCCACGTGGGTGTCGGTGTATTCGTCCTGACAGATAGAGCAGGTGTGAGTAGTGTAGCCTGCGGTTTCGCAGGTGGGCTTTGTTACCACAGAAACGTAGCTGTGGCCAAGGGCATCAACGTAGCTGTCAACGTAAGTGTCGCCGCAGCCGTTGGCACATTCGTGTGTCGTGAAGCCCTGCTCCTCGCAGGTGGGGTTGGTAACCTTGGCAACGTAATTGTGGCCGAGAGCTTCAACAACGGTTTGTGCCACAAGCACCTCGTTACATACCGAGCAATGAGAGCCGGCGGTAAGACCGCTTTCCTCGCAGGTTGCATCCTTTGCCGCATCGGTAACGGGTGTGTGTCCGAGAGCATCAACAACCTGCTGAGCAACGATAGTTTCGCCGCAGACAGAGCAATGAGAGCCCGCAGTAAGACCCGAAGCGGTGCAGGTGGGTGCCACAGCCTCGTCCACAACCTCGGTGTGACCGAGAGCATCAACCACGGTCTGCTCAACGATCACCGCGTTACAAACCGAGCAATGCTTACCTTCGGTAAGACCGGTTTCCTCGCACTTGGGGTCAACCGCCTCGTCTACAACCTCGGTGTGGGGGAGTTTTTCAATTGTTTCGGTATAAGTCTGTGTTACGTATGCGCTGTTGGTGAAGGTGGCAGTATATACCCTGCTGCCCTCTTTTGCACAAGTTGCCGCGTTGACAACAGGTGCAACGGTAACGGTTTCGGGTTCGTATTCATTTCCTCCGCAATCTGCACAAACTCTGGTGGCTGTGCACTCGGTGTGAGATTCATTCCATACGTAGCTTGTGGAATAATCATGAATACCGGTAGCGGGAGTTGTATAGGTTTCTCTGCCCAGCTCCGCGTTACATACCGTACAATAGGTCACCTCTTCGTAGCTTCCCGAGGTAACACAGGTGGATTGAACCTCGTTCTCCTTCTTTGTCGCCTCTGTGTGACCTGCAGGTATCTGCTCCTGCGCCACAAGCACCGCGTTACAAACCGAGCAATGCTTACCTTCGGTAAGACCTGCAGTGGTACAGGTGGGAGCATAACCCGCATCTACAACCTCGGTGTGGCCGAGAGCATCAACGTAATTATCGTTATATGTATTTCCGCATCCCTGGTTTGTACAAGTATAGGTGGTGTAGCCCTGCTCTGTACAAGTGGGATTTGTGATCTTTGTATTATATGCGTGTCCCGTTGCGGCAACCGTTCCCTGGGGAACAAGCACCGCATTACAAACCGAGCAATGCTTACCTTCGGTAAGACCGGTGGTGGTACAGCCGGGAGCAACAGCCGCGTCTATAACCTCGGTGTGACCGAGAGCATCGATCACGTTCTGTGCCACAAGCACCTCAGAGCACTTGGAGCAATGAGAACCTTCGGTAAGTCCTGTGGTGGTACAAGTAGGAGCAACGTAAGCATCGGTAACAGGGGCGTGTCCGGTCGCCTCTATTACTATGTCACTTACTCTCTTTGTCGTATCCTCTTCGCCGCATCTGTTACAGAACACGGCTGTGTCATACTTTCCGTTTGCAGTACAGGTGGCTTCCACACGGTCCACCTCAACAGGCTCAGCCCAATCGTGTCCAAGGGCATCCGTATAGTTGGTCTTGTTCAAATAATAGCACACCGCGCAGACCTGCTTGGTATAGCCCTGCTCGGTACAAGTGGGAGCGATTACCTCATCAGGATATTCCGCTCCGTTGTAGGTATGGTTGCAGGTTTCATCAACCTGGCAGACCCACTTGTCGGTTTCGTAGTTTATAGTCAGCTTTGTATAGCTGGAATTGCCCGTCTTAACGTAAGTTCCGTCGGCGTTCTTCAGCCAGGCGGTATTCGCCACTATTTCGCGATAGGTTGAAGTCGACTGATCAAGCTGATAGGTGGTTA
>JAFVSY010000127.1 GCA_017503465.1 Tidjanibacter sp.
ACTAATTACTATTTACTAATTACTAATTAAAGCATCGCCTTCACCTCGGCGGCCACGGTTGCACCATTGAAGCCAAACTTCTCGTCAAGCACCTTGTAGGGGGCCGAGTAGCCGAAGTGGTCCACGCCGTGAACAATGCCGTTCTCGCCCACAAGGCCGGCCAACGTAATGGGCAAACCTGCGGTCAGACCATAGCGGGGCACACCTGCGGTGAGCACTGCGCTCTGGTACTCCCTGCTCTGGTCGCGGAACAAGCCCTCGCTGGGCACACTCACGATGCGCACGCCAATGCCCTCCTCCTTGAGCAGTTCGGCTCCCTCCACGAGGGTGGACACCTCACTACCGCTGGCAATCAGCAACGCCTTGGGCTCCTCGCAGTCCCACACCACGTAGCCACCTTTGGCCACGCTCTTGGCCTCCTCGCGGCGGTTGCCGGTGAGGGTGGGGAGGTCCTTGATGTTCTGACGCGAGGTGATGAGTGCCACGGGCCTCTGCTCGGCAAGTGCGAGCCTCCAAGCCTCCACGGTCTCGGCTCCATCTGCGGGGCGGAGTGCCAACAGGCTACGCTCGCCGCTGTGGTTTTTGAGGTGCTCAAGCAGACGGATTTGAGCCTCGTGCTCGATGGGTTGGTGTGTGGGGCCATCCTCGCCCACACGGAACGAGTCGTGGCTCCAGATGAAGATTACGTGGATACGCATCAGTGCGGCAAGCCTCACTGCGGGTTTCATATAGTCGGAGAAGACGAAGAAGGTACCACACGCAGGGATAACGCCTCCGTGCAGGGCCATACCGTTCATAATGCAAGCCATAGTGAGCTCCGACACGCCTGCTTGGAAGAACTGACCACTCCAATCGCCTTTGGCAAATGCGTGGGTTTTTTTGAGGAAACCATCGGTTTTGTCGGAGTTGCTCAGGTCGGCCGAAGCGACAACCATATTCTCCACCTGCTCGGCCAATGCGCCCAATACGGTTGCACAAGCATTGCGGGTGGCGCAACCTGCGGCCGGAGCGATGGAGTCGTAGTCCACAGCGGGGGCCTCGGCGGAGAAGAATTTGTCCATCTTGGCGGCGAGTGTGGGGTTTTCCTCCCTCCACTTGCGCTCCACCTCTTTGCGCTCGGCTGCCCACTGGCGCAACTCCTCACGCCTTGCGGCATAGGCTTCGGCCACCTCGGGGAATATCACGAAGGGCTCCTCGGGGTTGCCACCGAGCCCTGCAATGGTGCGTGCGGGGTCGGCACCTGCGGCCGATATGGGCTGTCCGTGGGTGGATACTTTGTTCTCGTAGGAGCCTCCCTCGCTGTCCACGGCACCCACACCCATCACGGTCTTACCGATGATGAGCGTTGGACGCTCGCTCTCGGCATTTGCGGCCACGAGTGCTGCGCGGATGCTCTCGGCATCATTGCCGTTGCACTCCACCACGTTCCAATTCCAAGCCTTGTATTTGGCTGCCACGTCCTCGGTGTCCACCTCTTCCACGGTGGTGGAGAGCTGGATGTTGTTGGAGTCGTAGAACATTATGAGGTTGCTCAAGCCGAGGTGGCCGGCGATGCGGCCCACGCCCTGCGAGATTTCCTCCTCCACGGCACCGTCAGAGATGTAGGCGTATGTCTTGTGGGCGGTCCACTCTCCGAACCTTTCGGCGAGAAAACGCTCGGCCATTGCGGCACCCACCGCCATTGCGTGTCCCTGCCCGAGGGGGCCGGAGGTGTTTTCGATGGCGTGTGCGAGGTCCCTTTCGGGGTGCCCGGGGGTGTGGCTGCCCCACTGACGGAACTTGGCGAGTTCGTCCAGAGGCATTGCGCCGGCGAGTGCGAGCACGCCGTAGAGCATAGGCGACATATGTCCGGGGTCGAGGAAGAGCCTATCCCTCCAAGGGTAGGCGTAGTTGTCGGGGTCGTAGCGCAGGAACTCGGAGTAGAGGATGTTGATGAAGTCTGCGCCACCCATTGCGCCACCGGGGTGTCCGGACTTGGCTTTTTCGACCATCGACAATGCGAGGATGCGGATGTTGTCTGCTGCTTTGCGTGCGAGAGTGTTGTTCATAACTGGAAAAAAAGGTTTTATGGTTATTATTTTTGTGTTCTTATTTGTCTGCTGCGGATGTTCTTTTATCCTACAAATATACGCAAAAAGATTGCACCTTCATACACATTGCCCACAAAAAAAGAGCAGCCGCTTCACAGCGACTGCTCTCCTCTCAAAATTATCATCTAAAAACTACTCGGTTACGAGAGCTTTGTCACAGTACCATACATCGGTGATGTAGTTCCAAGGAGCGCCATCAAAGTAATAGATACCCTCAGCTACAACAGCTTTTTCTTCAGGAACGTAGTAGGTGTATTCGGGGTCTACGTCAACACCGCGAGAAACAGCACCCATTCCGCTAACCGAAATACCCAACTCGAAGAGTATGCAGTTGTACTTGTCGGGAGTACCTTCAATGGTGAGTACGCCGTCTACGAACTTGAACTCAATGTCCAATTTTTCAAACATACCATTGTAGATACGATAGAAGGGGAATCCGTCGGCTTTGTAGACCTTACATCCGGGAATATTGGGAATTCCTACCATCGGGAAGAACTGACCTTCCAATGTGGCGGTGCAATACTCAGTCCAGGTGTAGTCCCTCAAAATCGAGAGAGCGCACAGAGTAACGTCGTCATCAATCTGAGTATCCTCCATCTGCAAGTAGAAACCAACTTTGGTACCTGCGGTGAACTGACGGCGGTCAAAGGTGAGGGTTGCAACAGCCTCATACTGGTCAACCTCAAATTTTGCCTGCTCGATAACCATCAGAGCGTAGTCGGGGTTTGAAGTAATTGAGTTGCCCTGTGCGTCCAGAATCTGGATGTTGGTGGTGAAAACCTCGGTAGCGATACCACGCGATACGGGAATCTGAATAACAGTGCCCTCTTCGGGACCAAATGCGAAGTCAATTTTGCTCTTGTCGAATACAACCTCGCTGCTCTTGCCCTCGAAGATTGTGCCGTGCCAGCCCTCGGGCTCGTAGTTACACGATGTGAGTGCAACCACAGCGGCGAGCATCAATATGTTAAATATCTTTTTCATAGCATTAATCTCTTTTTCTTTGGTTTAACACTCAATTAACGGGGATTCTGGTCCTCTCCAATATTCAAGGCTTTGTTGTTGTCGAACTCCTTCTGGGGGAGCAGGATGGTGAACCTCAAATCGCCGGGCTCGGTTTTCATATCGTCTACGCTACGGGTGTAGCCGAGGTTGAGACGCTTGAGGTCGTACAGACGACCGGTAGCCTCGCCCCACAACTCAACCCTCCTCTGCCAGAGCACCTCATCCATAAGGCTGAAGGGGGTCAATGCAGCGGTAGTGTCCACGTTGAATGCATCCGAATCCTGACGAGCAGCCAAACGGTCGGCATATTTGCTGTCACGTTTTGCACCGAGCTCGGTCAGCAGAGTGCGAGCATTGGTCCAATCTTTCAGACGGCAAGCAGCCTCGGCAGCAATCAGAATGGCCTCCTCTGCACGCACGATAATCTGGTCGGCAACAGCGGTAGCAGCATCCTTGTAGAGGAACTTGATGGAAACGGGTACGTCTTTCAAAATGAGTTCACCATCTTCATCCTCAAGACCTTTGGTGTTAATCCAAGCCAAACGCTCGTCGGTTTCGGGAATGCTGGCATACAACTCATCCGAGAAGCACTTTTTCTCTGATGTGCAGTAACCACCATTGTAGGGGTCCATATGACTGATGAAAGGACCATAAGGACCTGTCTGGTCGGCAACAACTTGGAAGCCCCAAAGAACGTTACCCAACGAAGAGTCGTTGAGACCGCCCATATTCTTCACGCTCTCAACACGTACCAAACCGGGTTTGGTCAGAGCCTCGGTAGCGAGGTCGTAAGCCCTCTGCCACTCACCCTCTGCGAGTGCAGTACGAGCCCACAGTACACAGTTGGTGTAGAAGTCGATGTGCGACACGTGGGTCTTCTTGTAGCCACCCTCTGCTACAACCTTGAAGAGGTCGTAGGCAGCCTTGTAGTCGGCATTGATTTGTGCATAGGTGTCGGCCAAAGTGCCACGGGGTTGACCTTTGGTATCCATCGAGGTGGGAGTGGTGTAGAGAGGTACACCGGGGGTCTCCTTGTTCTCGGGGTAGTTACCCTGGCAGAACCACTCTGCCAAAGCGTTGTAGGCAAATGCACGGATTGAGTAGGCCTGGGCTACAACATCCTGACCGGCAAAACCCTCAGCAACGAGGACATCCTCTTTGGCAATAACATAGTTTGCCTGTGCGATGATGGTGTAGTAGTAGAACCACTGCTGTCCCTGACGACCATAGGAACGATTGAAGTCGCCATCGGTGTCGAGCAGGTGGTCGTAGTAGTACCACTGGTTACCTGCATCATAGGGATAGTTGTCCTCACCCATCAGTTCAAAAGCAAGAGTCCTTGCCAAAATTCCAAAGTTCTCCGCAGCCCAATTAGATGAAGCTACACCCTGGTACATATAGGAGTAGATACCACTGACTGCAACTTGTGCACCAGTTGCATCGGTAATCAGAGTCTCTGCCGAAATCTCGTCAGTCGGTGCAGTCTCGAGCAAGTCCTGGTTGCAACTTGCCAATGTGGCGGTTGCTACCAACGCAAGTATATAAAATATCTTTTTCATAAATATTCTTCCTTAATTATTAGTTTATCAATTCTCACACTTGTCGCAATCGATTAGAACGAGAAATCGAGGCTGAAAGAGATTGTCCTTGTGGGAGCATAAACGTAGCTGGTACCACCGCTAATGCTATACTGGGGGTCCATACCCTGAATCTGGCTGAACATAGCCAAGTTGTCGGCCGAAACAGCAGCCCTCAAACCCTTGATGCCAAGGCGGCTTACGATGCTCTGGGGCAGGGTGTAACCGAGGGTGATGTTCTTGATGGCAACATACGATGCATCAACGAGGTCGTCGCTGGTGGTGATGCCATACTTACCAATGTCCATCCTGCGGATGTCGGTAACATCACCGGGCTGTTTCCAAGCACGCAGCAAGTCAACGTGTTTAGCCTGTGCGGGATAGTAGAAGTCTTTCAAACCGCTGTAAACACCATCGGTCATCACGCCACCAAACGAGAAGTTGGTCTGTACCGAGAGGTCGAAGTTGCCCAAGCGGAAGTAGTTGTTCCACGAACCATAAACATCGGGAGTCCTATCGCCACATACAACCTTCGAAGCCTGTGCATCGGCCTGCTGGTTGGTGATGTAGTCGCTACCGGGTACCTTCTCGCCAATCATATGGCCATCGAAGTTAGTGCCCTTCTCCTCGTTGAACGCTTTAATTTCGTCAAGGTCTGCAAAGGTGTCGTAAGCCCAGTAGAGCTGGTCGCCGGTACGGGGGTCTACACCTGCCGATTTGGGTACGTAGTACGAGTAAACGGGCTCGCCCTCGCGGATAATCTGGTCGCCGCTAATCTGGTCGTTCTTCTCACCATTTGCTTTGTCCACCTCAACGAGTTTCAACACTTTGTTCTCGTTGTGCGAAGCCATCAGAGTAGAAGTCCACTGGAACTTGTCGGTATTGATGATGTCTACACCCAAGGTGAGCTCAATACCCACGTTCTGCATATTACCTGCGTTACGATAGTAGCCGCTGTAACCACTCGACCAAGGCAAGGGATAAACAAGCAACATACCGTCGGTCAGACGCTTGTACCACTCAACACTCAAGTTTACGCGGTCCCACAAGCGAGCCTCCATACCGATGTTGAGGTTCTTGTTCTCCTCCCAGCTGATACCCTTGTTCTCAATGCTACCAACCAAGCCACCGAACTCACTTGCATTGCTCCAAGCGAGGCTGTAAGTAGCCTGCCAGGGGTAGAAGCTACTCAAAGTATCGTTACCCTGAATACCATAGCTGGCCTTCAAAGAGAGGTTGTTGATGCCCTCAGCGTTCTGCATAAACTCCTCCTGCGAGATACGCCAGTTACCACCAACGCTCCAGAACTGACCCCAACGGTTGTCTTTGTAGAAACGCGAAGAACCATCGGTACGCCACGAAGCGGAGAGGTAGTATTTGTCGGCCCAGTCGAAGTTCATACGAGCCAAGTAGGACTCCATACGGTAGTTGGTGGATGCGCTGGTTGCAGAGGTGATTACGGTACCTGCGCTGAGCTCATAGAGACCGTCCATAGGGAAGCCGGTCTTCTGGGCCTCAAGTCCCCACTCCTCATAGTCGTAGTACTCGTGACCAACCAACAGGTCGATGTGAGCCTGACCGAAGGTCTTGTTGTACGAAAGCAACTGGTTGAGAGTGTAGTTCAACGAACCAACATTACTCTTGGTCAAACGACCTTTCTGGTCGGCTGCGTTACCGTGCAAGGTGTTGTAGGCCTGAGTGGAGTTGCTGTTGTAGTAGTCAGCACCGAGGTTTACCTGGAGTTTCAAACCATCCAACCACGAGCCGGGTTTACCAAGCAGGTCTACGTGACCACGAATCGACATATTGTCGGTAGTAGCCTTGTACATATCGTCATACAGAGTAGCAATCGAGTTGAAGTTGTTCTGCTGACCCGAAGGACGCTCGTCCTTACCGTAGTCAAAACGCTTGTTGCCATTCTCGTCAAGTACAAATGCACCCTCCTGCTCCCTGTCGCGGATGTAAACGGGATAGATGGGACCCATCAAGAATGCCGAATACCACACGTTGCTGGTCGAAGAACCGGTTGCACCCATAGAGTTGCTGGTCGAGCGCGAGAAGTTGGCACCCATACCTGCGTGCAACCAAGGCCTTGCCTGGGTGTCCACGTTCAACCTACCGGTGATACGCTCGAAGTTGGTGGTAATCAGAGTACCATCCTCGTTCAGATAACCTGCCGAGAACATATACTGGTTCTTTGCATTACCGCCGTTGAAGCTCAGCATATACTCCTGACGAGGAGCTGCATTGTTGGTAACCTCGTCAATCCATTTCTCATCCCAGTAGAGTTTTGCATCCTCGCGAATCTTACCGGTCTCGGGGTTAATCAGCATCTGCTCAACAATGGGCTTGTCCTCATCGTCTGCAACCCAAACATTGTAGTTGTAGGGGTTGTAACGCTCGTTGCTACCGAAAATCCTGGCACGGCCCTGACTCATTTCATACAGACCCTCCAAACCGGCCTTATCGATGGGAGTACCATTGCTGATGGCCTGCTGACGGTGAGCCCAGTACATAGTCTCCATAAAGTCCTTGGTGCCCATAGTCTCGTAGTTCTCAAACGCACGGCTCGATACACCATAGCTGGCCTTGAAGTTGATGTCGGTACCTTTGTCCGAACCCTTCTTGGTGGTAATCATCACAACGCCGTTGGCACCACGCGAACCGTAGAGTACCGATGCAGCAGCATCTTTCAAGATGGTGATGTTCTCAATATCCTCGGGGTTGATAGCGTTAACCGAGCCACCGTAGGGTACACCGTCCACAACGTACAGAGGGGTTGAACCTGCACTAAGAGAACCAATACCACGAATTACGATGGTAGAACCGCTACCGGGCTGGCCGCTACCCGAAGTGGTCTGGATACCAGGGGCAAGACCATCCAGAGCCTTCGACACGTTGGCCACCTTACGAGTTTTGAGTTCTTTGTCGCTAACCACAGCAGCCGAACCGGTGAAAGAGTCCTTCTTTGCGGTACCATAGGCAACCACAACTACGTCCTCAATCTGGGTGGTGCTGGGCTGGAGGGTTACGTTTACCAAGGTACGACCGTCTACCTCTACGAGGAGAGTCTTCATACCAACGTACGATACCTCCAAAGTTGCGTCAGCAGAGGCCTGAATCTGATATGCACCGCTTGTGTCGGTGATGGTAGCCTCTGTTGTACCTGCCACGGCTACGGTTGCGCCAATCACTGGCTGACCACTCTGGTCCGCAACTGTACCGGACACTTTCAGAACCTGTGCTTCTGCACCCAAGCAGAGCATCAAGATTGCAAAAACTGATAGTACAATTTTTCTCATACGATTAAGTTTTTAGTTAATAATAATGATTGTTCTGTTTTTTCTGCACTACGTCTTTTTTCGGCGTGAAAAAATTAACCTAACTATTTGTTTCTAACCCCTTGTTTTATCCTACCAAAATCAAAGGCGGAGCACAGCTTGCAAATGCTAAAGTACAACACTTTTTCAAAACCTCCAAATATTTTTATCACTTTTTTTGAGGGTGGTTACGGGTTGAAATTAAATGTGGCTTGATTATGCGAAAGTGTAATTCGAAATATGGGCTTTGGTGCGTATTTATTGCTGTGGTTTTTTCAAATTTTTTAATATTTGTAAGCGCAATGCCGAAAAAATGGCCAAATTTTTCCGCCCGAATTGCCCCAAATTTAGAGTTTGTAATACCTCTTTTTGCCCCTGCAAAGTGGTTTGATTTTTAACAAATGGCGGTCATAACTTACAAATTATAACAAACCTCACAATCTTCCCGCATACCTATATATTATACATGTATGGCCCTCAGATGCCACTTTCACCCCAACTGCTGGGCCATAAGGTTGTGCTCGGAGTGGCGATGGCAGAGGGTGTGCGTGGTAGGTGGTTACAATTTGAAACTTATGTTTGCCAAAAACATTGTAAAATATAATTTTCGGGAGCAAAAAGTGAAAAAGTGAGGGGTGAGGGGTAAAAAAGTGGTGTAAAAAGATTGGCGATTTCAAATAATGTCCTTACCTTTACCCGATTTTATGTGCGTGCGTGAGTTTGCTTGACTTGTGCGCTGATAAAACGAAAGATTTGAATAAAAAAAGAAATATAAACCAAACTTTTATTAGTCTATGAGAAAAATTCTACTATCGGTTTTCGCAGTGCTGTTGATGTGCGTGGGCGTGTCGGCACAAAATCTGCGAATTACCGGTACGGTTACGGACTCCTCGGGTGCGCCTATGCTGGCTGTTACGGTGGCTGTGGTGGGTACGACCAACGCAACCATCACCGACCTCTCGGGTGCCTATGAGATTTCGGCTCCGAAGAATGCCACGCTGGAGTTCTCCTACGTGGGTATGGCTACCGAGTTGGTGGCTGTGGCGGGACGCACGAAGATTGATGTTACGCTGAAGGAGGATGCCCAGCAGATTGAGGACATTGTTATCACGGCCGGTTACGGCTCGGGTGTGGCCTCCAAGTCGTTGGTCGGCTCGGTTTCGAGTGTGAAGGGCGACAAGATTGCCAATGCTCCTGTGGCCAACGTGTCGGACGTGTTGCAGGGCAAGGTGCCGGGCCTCCAGATTTTCACCTCCTCGGGTGAGCCTACCGCCACTTCCACGCTGATGATGCGTGGCGTGTCGAGTATCAACGCAGGTTCCGAGCCGCTGATTATCCTTGACGGTGCTCCCGTTACTTCGGCCATCTTCAACAACATCAACTCCAACGATATTGAGAACGTGGTGATGCTGAAGGATGCTGCTTCGACCTCCATCTATGGTTCGAGGGCTGCCAACGGTGTCTTGTTTGTAACCACCAAGAAGGGCCGCCGCAATCAGGAGCAGTCGATGATTCAGATTCGTATGCAGGGCGGTTTCTCTTCGATGATTAACAACCGCTCGTTTGTGCTGATGAACGCGCTGGAGCAGATGACCTTTGAGGAGTGGCTCTACCCCGACTTGTTGCGCAACTCGGAGTGGCTGACCAAAAAGTGGTATGTGGCACAGAACGACTTTAACTTCGATTGGAAGAGTTATGCCTACCAAGGCAAGGCTCCGCTGCTGAGCACCGATGCTTCAATTTCGGGTGCGAGTGGCAGCACCAACTACTACGTTTCGTTTGGCTATTTGGATACCGATGGTATTGCTCCCTCTTCGAGGAACACCCGCTACACCTTCCGTACCAATCTGGACACCAAGGTGAAGGATTGGCTGAGGATGGGTATCAACGTGGGCCTCACCTACGCCGACTACGAAACGAGTGTGCAGGGTTGGTATCAGGAGTCGGTGGACGGTATGGTCTACGGTCAGGCTCCCTACAACGCCCCCTATGAGATTATCTACCACGAAAATGGCAAGATGAGCCTTGGCGAGGAGTTGTTGCAGTTTGACTTCTACGATGATATGTACAACCCTTACCACTACTACGAGAACAATAAGGGCTACAATAACGACATCTCTCTGTCGGCCAACTCGTTCTTTGAGATTACCCCGAAGGAGGGCTTGATTATTAAGGCAGCGCAGGCTATTGACGGTTACGACTACCGTCACACCTCGCTGATGTATCCCGTGTATGCCTATTCGGGTGGCGAGGGTCAGCGCACCGAGTATTTCAGCCGCTACTACCAGATGACGGCTACCAACACTGCCGAGTATAAGTTCTCGCTGAACGACTTGCACAACTTCACCGCTCTGCTGGGCCAAGAGTCCATTTTGGGCAAGACCGACAAGTTTGGCGTGACTGCCAAGGGTATGACCGACCGCAGGTTGATGATGATGACGGCCGGTAAGTCCAACCTCACCGAGCTCTACACCCACTCGATGACCGATTGGTCGAGCAACTCGGTCTTCAGCCGTCTTAATTACAACTACGATGAGAAGTACTACTTGGACGCTTCGCTGCGTGCCGATGGCTCGTCGAAGTTTGGTGCCGACAACCGCTGGGGTGTGTTCTGGAGCATTGGTGGTATGTGGAACCTCAAGCAGGAGGAGTTTATGTTTGCTCTGCCCGAGGTGAACGATATGAGGTTGAAGATGAGCTATGGTACCACGGGTAACTCCAGCATTGATAACTACCTCGCTCTCGGTCTTATCTCTTCGGGTGCAATCTACGACGAGCAGAATGGTACGGTGATTGGCAACCCTGCCAACCCCGACCTCACGTGGGAGGTTGTGAAGAGTTTCAACGTGGGCGTTTCGACAAGGTTGCACAACCGCTTGAACTTGGAGGTTGAGTACTACAACCGTGTTACGGAGAATATGCTGATGTCGATTCCCTACTCGGCCACCACGGGTTATTCCAGTGGCTGGGGTAACGTGGGTAAGATGCGTAATAGGGGTGTGGACGTGCAGTTCTCCTACGATCTCTACCAGAGCGATAGGACTTTGTGGTCGGTCTATGGCAATGTCTCCTACAACAGGAGCAAGATACTTGAGCTCTATGGCTCCACCACGGAGTATGCCGTTGGTAACATCGGTGTTGCTCACGCTGTTGGCCACAGATTTGGTGAGTTCAGGATGGTTGAGTTTGCGGGTGTAGACAAGAGGGATGGCCGCCCGATGTGGTACGACATTGACGGCAACATCACCAAGACCTACAATGCAAACGATGCACAGTGGAGTGGTAAGAGCTTCATCGCCGATTGGAATGGTGGCTTTGGCTCATCGCTGACTTGGGGTAACTTGCAGTTGAATGTTGATTTTAGCTGGGTAGGCGAGCGCTGGATGATGGTGAACGAGAAGTTCTACACCGCCAATCTTGCCACTCACGCAGCGGGTAAGACCCACTATGAGCGTCAGTTGCTCAATATGTGGCGCGAGCCCGGTCAGGAGACCAACATCCCCAAGGCCGGCACAGTGTGGGTGAACGACTCGTCGGCCTTCTCCAATGCGGCCTTCCTCCGACTGAAAAACCTCTCCCTCTCCTACAACATCCCCGGCAACAAGCTTGGCTTGGGCGATTTCGTGCAGGGCGTGAGGGTCTACCTCATCGGACGTAACCTGCTGACTTTCACAAATCACATCGGTTTTGACCCGGAGTATTTGGGCCTCACTACTCAGGGTACCTACCCCGGTACTCGCCAATACACCGCAGGTCTTGAGCTGACGTTCTAATTGATGCAGAGAAAGGAGATGACAACTATGAAGAAGACAATAGTATATATAGCATTGAGCGCAATTGTTGCGCTGGGAACAACTTCCTGCAATATGGAGTTCTTCCCCTACGACTCGTTGGAGATTAGCAACGGTATCAAAACCTATCAGGATGCTGCATCCTACCGTGTGAGTATCTACTCTCCGCTGAAGAGCTTTGTTGGCTCGTTGCGCGAGACGGTTGAGGATACCCGCTCGGACCTCTTCAACGCCAAGGCCGACTTTGGTAACTACTATGGTAGGTGGCACTCGTGGCAGAACGACATCACCGACACCGAGGCAAGTTCGGTGTGGTACAACGACTATGCCATCATTGGCAACGTGAACTTCGCCATTGATTCCTACACCGACCTCATTGACAATGCCGAGGCACTCGGTATCAGCGATGAGGAGGTTGTGAAGATTGAGACGTTCCGTGGCGAGGCCTATATGGTGCGAGCAATGGCCTACCTCGACTTGGCCACCAAGTTCTGCGCGGCCTACGATGAAGCCAAGGCAGACGAGCCTGCAAGCGGTGTACCCCTGCCCACCAAGTATGAGCCCACCTCTGATGCGGCTTCCTACCCCGGTAGGACCACTCTGAATGAGACCTACACAAGGATTTTGGACGACATTGCGGATGCAGAGTTGGCCATTGAAACCCTCGGAGCGCAGAACTCTGCCTACTTCACCAAGGATGCAGTTTTGGCTCTGCGTGCACGTGTTTACCTCTATATGGGCCAGTGGGATTTGGCTGTGGAGGATGCCCTTGCGGTAATCAATGGCAACCGCTATGCTTTGGCAAGTACTCCGGAGGCTATCCGTATGATGTGGGATGGCGACACCTCCTCGGAGAACATTATGAGGATTGCCAAGAACAATAAGGACCAAGGTGGCACAACCGGTGGCTACTACTACATCAACGACCAGAACAAAGGCGATGGTACCACCCCCAACCCCCAGTACCTGCCCACCAAGACGTTGCTCGATATGTATGACAAGACCAACGATATGCGCTACCCCGTCTACTTTGAGACCCACAACGTGAAGGCCGGCTATGAGAAGGCCGATATGGTTGTGTTCTACAAGTTCAAGGGTAACCCCTCGCTGCGTACCGATGCAAGGTGGAACTATGTTCATATGGGCAAACCTTTCCGCTTGGCAGAACTCTACCTCATTATGGCAGAGTGCCTTGTGGAGTTGGAGGACGAGGATGGTGCAACCTTCTATTTGAACGAGCTGCGCAAGGCCCGTATCACCGGCTTTGATAGTAAGAAGACCTATGGTAGCCTCGATGCATTGCGCCAAGAGGTTAGGAACGAGAGGGTGAAGGAACTCGTTGGCGAGGGCTTCCGTGTGCACGACCTCAAGCGTTGGGGCTTGGGTATGACTCGTGGCGTGTCGCAGAACGCCTCAATGACCCACTCGGCCTACGACAAAGTGTCTGTAGAGAAGGGCAACTTCCGCTTCTTGTGGCCCATTCCGAAGTCGGAGATGGATGCCAATCCACAGTTCAAAGGACAGCAGAATGCTGGTTTTTAGTGAGTACAAACAACAGAGAAAACATCTATAAGGAATATGAAATACGTTAAATTTTTGGCCGTTGCGTTAGCATCCCTGCTCGCTCTTGTTTCGTGCGAGAGTGGCTCGGTGGGCCAAACGATTGTTCAGTTTGCCGACCAGCAGTATGATGGTGGCTTCGGCTCCGGCTGGATTTATGTGCCTCTGACTCTCTCCGGCACGGAGATGAACACCAAGGATGTTGAGGTGAGTGTGAAGGTTGTTCCGGTGAATGGTGAGTACACCGAGGCAGTGGAGGATAAGGACTACCAAATCACCTCCTACGACCTGGTGTTCCGCCCGGGAGTTGAGGAGATTGCTTTGGAGATTGAGCTGATGGAGACCGACCCCTTGAAACTGCCCGACATTATGGAGTTTATGGTGGAGATTGTGGCTTCCAATACCAACATTGGCGCAAATCACCAGTGCCTTATTCACTTGGAAAAGACCACTGCCGACCGCTTGTGTGGCGAGTGGTACCTCTCATTTGAGGCCTATCCCAACTATGGTGACATTATGAGCCCTGTGCGTGTGAATGTAACGTGGAATGATGCCACCAAGAGTTTCTCTATGTTGGTGCCCAACAACTCCTCGTCTGTCTATGGTACCTATCCGCTGACTATGGTGTTTGACCAGGATAAGGACTACATCATCCTGCCCGCCTATCATTTCATTGAGTGGTATCAGGGTGGCGACCAGATTATTGTTGCGCAGTTCCAAGCCACCGATGTGCGTGAGGCGGTGGCCGATGACGGCTCCACGCTGATGATTTGCGACCGCAGTGGCGACGACATCATCGGTACCTACGACAAGGAGAACTTCCAGACCATCACTTTCCCCTCAAGCGATACTGCTATGGCCATTGGCTATACCTTTGTGGACGAGGGTGGCAACCCCACCTATTTCAGCTTCTTCGGTACGGGTATGAAGAATGTGAAACTCACTCGTACAAGACCACAGTAGGCGAGGAGGAGAACATATACAGCGACTAACACAAAATGGGGTGCCCAAGCAATTGGCACCCCATTTTGTGTTTTGCTCACAACTGCCACCAAGGCTGTTGGGCCATCGTTAGTGCCCCTTACAACAGCCTCTTTACAAGTCCCCACAGGCGGTAGGGCATATAGCGGAAGGGAAGGTCCACAAGGGGCGTGGTGCTCACCACCGAGCGTGTGTGGCTGAAGGCCTCAAAGCTCTGCTTGCCGTGGTAGTGCCCCATTCCGGAGTTGCCCACACCACCAAAGGGTACTCTCTCGTTGGCAATGTGCATAATGGTGTCGTTCACACAGGCACCGCCCGAAGAGGTGCGCTCCAACACCGTGCGGCTCTCCTGCTTGGAGCCGAAGAAGTAGAGCGCAAGGGGCTTGGGCCTTGCCACAACGAAATCCACCGCCTCGCTCAAATCCTCAAATGTGAGCAGCGGCAACACGGGGCCGAAAATCTCCTCCTGCATCACGGTCACCTCTCCGTTGGGAACTTCCAGCAGGGTGGGGGCTATGTACCTCTGTGTGCGGTCGTGCTCTCCGCCCACGAGAGGGTGTCCATCGGCAAGGTAGGAAACCACGCGGTCGAAGGCTTTGTCGCTCACAAGGCGACCAAAATGGGGACTTTCGGCTATGTTCGCTCCGTGGAGAGTGCGCAGAGCCTTTGCGAACTCCGCGGCGAATTGCTCCTTGAGGGAGGAGTGGATGAGCAGATAGTCGGGTGCGATGCAGGTCTGGCCTGCGTTGAGGGTCTTACCCCACGCAATGCGCTTGGCAGCCACCGCCACATCGGCTTTGCGGCTTACGATGCAGGGACTTTTGCCACCCAACTCCAACACCACAGGGGTGAGATATTTGGCTGCGGCCTCCATCACTGTGTGGCCCAACGCGGGGCTACCCGTGAAGAATATGAGGTCGAACTTCTGCTCCAAGAGGGCACCATTTACATCTCTGTGGCCACCGAGGGCGAAGATGTACCTCTCGTCGAATGTGAGCCCAATCATCTGCTCCAATACCTGTGATACGTGTGGCACCGCAGGGGAGGTTTTGAGCACCGCAGTGCAACCTGCCGAAATGGCTCCCACGAGTGGGTTGAGAAGCAACTGCACGGGGTAGTTCCAGGGGGAGATTATGAGTGCCGTGCCGAGGGGTTGGGTGAGTATGCGACTGCGCGAGGGGGCCATTTTGAGTGGTGTGCTCACCCTCCGAGGGCGCATCCAACGGCGCAGATGACGCAGGTGATTGCGTATCTCGCCCCTTACGATGCTGAGTTCGGTAAGAATGGCCTCCTGTGGCGACTTGTGCAGGTCCTGCCATAGGGCATCACAGAGGGGCTTCTCCCACTCCGCGAGGGCCTCCAGCAGACGTTTAAGTTGCCTGCGGCGAAACTCATAAGGGAGCGTTGCTCCCGAGGCGAAATACTCTCGCTGTGCCTCCACTTTGGCACCCACAAATTCCGATAATTGGCTCATAATCTCACAAATTATTACCGCCAAAGGTACGACCAAAAAACGAACCAACAAAGCCTTGCGGATGGGTGAATGTAGATTTTTTTGCTGCCGAGGTGTGGGGCTGCCACAAAATTTGTATCTTTGTACTCGGAACTAAAAACATATAGACCTATGGCACTCGAACAACAAATTCAGAACGATATTGCAGCCGCAATGAAGGCTCGCAACCAAGTGAAACTCGACGCACTCCGCGCTGTGAAGTCGGCAATCCTCATTGCCAAAACCGCCGGTGCTGACATCACTCTCACCGATGCCGACATTGTGAAGATTATGCAGAAGCAGGTCAAACAACGCCGCGAGTCGGCCGAGATGTACACCTCGGCAGGCCGTCCCGAACTCGCCGAAGCCGAACTCGCACAGGCCGCAGCCATTGAGGAGTATCTGCCCAAGCAACTCTCGCCCGAGGAATTGGAACAGCAACTGAGGGCCATTGTGGCCGAACTCGGTGTGGACTCCCCGCAGCAGATGGGGCGTGTTATGGGTGTGGCCACCAAGAAGTTGGCGGGCTTGGCCGATGGTAGGGCCATCAGCGAAATGGTCAAGAAGATACTTGCTTAAAAAAAAGACTCGGCACCTCTGCCGAGTCCTTTTTTTGTCAACCGTCAACCGTCAACCGTCAACCGACTTTTTTTAGGGGCCTTAAATTCCCTAAATTCCCTAAACTCCCTATCCTCCCTAATTTTCAATTTTCCATTCGCCGACTACTTTTTGAAGGCAAAGTAGACCGCAGCGAGAATCAGAAGGAACGACACGGCGTAGTTCCAACGGAATGTCTCGGTCTTGAACAACACCAAAGCCAACACCGTGAAGACCACCAGCGAGATACACTCCTGAATAATCTTCAATTGGAAGAGGCTGAAGGGGCCACCTCCACCCACAAAACCGATGCGGTTGGCGGGTATGGTGAGGCAATACTCAAAGAAGGCAACGCCCCAACTCAAGAGGATGATAATGAAGAGCGGGAATGGGTCTTTGCCACCGTTCATATCTCGCAGTTTGAGGTTGCCATACCAAGCGAAGGTCATAAAGACATTCGACAGCAGCAACATTCCGATTGTGATAATTCCTTTCATTCCTGTGCGTCAAGTCTAAATATCGTGTGAAAGTGGTGGGGGAACGACCTCGGAGAAGTCGTAGTCGGCCCAATGCTCGGCGGTGTAGTCCAGCAGGCTGCGAATTTCGTCGGGGTCGTAGGAGGTAACGAGCTTTATGCGCGTCTGCTTGAAGTCGGGCAGCCCCTTGAAGTAGTTGGAGAAGTGGCGGCGCATCTCAATTATGCCCACATAGTCGCCCTTGGCGGCCAGCGATAGGTCGAGGTGGTGCTTGGCAATCTCCACACGTTCGGCCACGGAGGGCTGGGGGAGGAGTTTGCCGGTGTCGATGAAGTGGCGACACTCACGGAATATCCACGGACGGCCATAGGTGGCACGACCAATCATCACTGCATCCACCCCGTAGCGGTCGAAACACTCGGCAGCCCTCTGGGGGGTGGTAACATCGCCGTTACCGATGATGGGGATGTGTATGGCGGGGTTGTTTTTGACCTTGCCGATGAGGGTCCAATCGGCCTCACCACGGTACATCTGCGAGCGGGTGCGGCCGTGGATGGTTAGGGCCTGAATACCAACGTCTTGCAGGCGCAGAGCAATCTCCTCAATGTTCTTGTTGTCGTCGTCCCAACCGAGCCTTGTTTTGACCGTTACGGGCAGTTTCACAGCCTCCACAATTTGGCGTGTCATCTCCACCATCAGGGGCACGTCCTTCATCATACCGCTACCGGCACCTCGGCCTGCAATCTTCTTCATCGGGCAACCGAAGTTGATGTCAATCACATCGGGCCCCGCTTGCTCGGCGAGTCGTGCGGCTTCCACCATAGGTTCAATCAGGTGTCCGTAGATTTGTATGGCCACGGGGCGCTCGGTGTCGCTCACGGCAAGTTTGCGAAAAGTTTTCTCGGCACCGTGGAAGAGTCCGTCGGAGCTAACGAACTCGGTGGTAACCATATCGGCCCCGAATTCTTTGCACAAACGGCGGAACGAAGGGTCGGTTACATCCTCCATTGGGGCCAAAAAAAGCGGCTTTTCGCCAAAATCTATCTTTCCAATCTTCACGGGTTGCAAATTTTGCCCCAAAAATAGTTATATTTGCGCTCTAAACAAACTATAATAGTTCACTATGAGAAGATTTTTTCTGCTTATGCTCACCCTTGTGACCTCATTGGGGCTCTTCGGACAGCCCTCCAAACAGACCATCTACCTCTATCCCGAGGGCCCTGCCGAGAGCAACGGCCTCGAGGGCAAGGAGGTTACCATTGATGGTGGACGGGTGTGTGATGTGAGCAACCCGAGGATGGAGGTGTTCCTGCCTGCCGAGCCCAACGGACAAGTGGTTGTTATTTGCCCGGGCGGTGGCTATGCTCGCTTGGCTGTTGTCCACGAGGGCGAACTCTTTGCCGAGTGGTTCAACCAGAGGGGTATTACGGCGGCGGTGCTCTACTACCGTATGCCCAACGGACATTCGGAAATTCCCCGTAAGGATGTGCTCACGGCAGTGGAAATCGTGCGCAGCAGGGCTGCAGAGTGGGGTGTGGACCCTGCAAAGGTGGGTGTAATGGGCTTCTCGGCGGGTGGCCACGTGGCCGCCACGGCTCTGACCAAATACACCTCCGAGCAGAACAAACCCAACTTTGGCGTGCTCATCTACCCCGTAATCACTATGAAGGAGGCCTACACCCACGGTGGCTCACGCACAAGGCTCATTGGTGAGAACCCCAAGTACAAGAAGGTGTTGGAGTGGTCGCTGGAGGAGTGGGTAACCCCCAAGACTCCCACCTGCTTCATCGCCTTGTCCAACGACGACCGCGGGGTGCACAACAGCAATAGCACCCTCTTCTACGACGCCCTCTATGCCAACAAGGTGCCTGCCGAGTTGCACATCTACCCCAAGGGTGGCCACGGTTGGGGCTTCAATGGAGAGAAGTTTGCGCCCTACCACGACGAGTTCCTCGCATCGTTGGATAGGTGGCTCAAAGCAGTGAAATAACTAAAAATATATATGGACGGTCGACGGTTGACGGTCGACGGTTGACTAAAAGAATAAGATATGACAATAGAACAGACATTGCTTGGTGCCGTAAATGGCTGTGTGGAGGCCCTTTATGGTCCTCTGGAAGGGTTGGAGTTGCAGTTGCAAAAGACCCGCAAGGAGTTTGAGGGCGACTACACCCTGGTGGTATTCCCCTTGCTCAAACGTAGCCGCAAGTCGCCCGATGCTACCGCCACCGAGATTGGCGAAGCGCTGGCCGCAGGTTGCCCCTATGTGAAGGGATACAACGTGATTAAGGGTTTTCTGAACATCGAACTCCGTGCCGACTTTTGGCTTTCGCAGTTTGGTGCGATGGCAGAGGCCGACAACTACGGCGTGGCTCCCGCCAACGGCAAGACCGTGATGGTGGAGTACTCCTCGCCCAACACCAACAAGCCCCTCCACCTGGGCCACATCCGCAACAACCTGCTGGGCTACTCGGTGTCGCAAATCCTCTCGGCCTGTGGCTACAACGTAATCAAGGCCAACCTGGTCAATGACCGTGGTATCCACATCTGCAAGAGTATGCTTGCGTGGCTGCTCTATGGCGAGGGTGAGACTCCCGAGTCGAGTGGTATGAAGGGCGACCACCTGGTGGGTAAGTACTACGTGGAGTTCGACAAACACTACAAAGAGCAGGTCAAAGAACTTGTGGCCGGCGGTATGGACGAAGAGGAGGCCAAGAAGGAGGCCCCCATTATGAAAGAGGCCCGCACAATGCTCCAGAAGTGGGAGGCCCACGACCCCGAGGTTTATGGCCTTTGGGAGAAGATGAACGGTTGGGTCTATGAGGGCTTTGACGCTACCTACAAGGCTATGGGCGTGTCGTTCGACAAGGTCTACTACGAGTCGCAGACCTACCTGCTGGGTAAGGACATTGTGGCCGAGGGCTTGGATAAGGGTGTGTTCTACCGCAGGGAGGACGGCAGCGTGTGGATTGACCTCACGGGCGACGGCCTCGACGAGAAACTCCTGCTGCGTGGCGATGGCACAAGTGTCTATATGACACAGGACCTCGGTACGGCCCTGAGCCGCCACAACGACAATAGCCTCGACGGTATGATTTACGTGGTGGGCAACGAGCAGAACTACCACTTCCAGGTGCTCAAACTTGTACTGAAGAAACTCGGCTACGAGTGGAGCGACTCCATCTTCCACCTCTCCTATGGTATGGTGGAACTGCCCGAGGGTAAGATGAAATCGAGGGAGGGTACGGTAGTGGATGCCGACGACCTCATCGACGATATGGTTGCCACCGCAAGGGAGATGAGTGCCGAACTCGGCAAACTCGACGGATTGAGTGCCGAGGAGCAGGACGAGATTTGCCATATGGTTGGCCTCGGTGCGCTCAAATACTTCATCCTCAAGGTGGACCCCAAGAAGACTATGCTCTTCAACCCGAGGGAGAGTATCGACTTCAACGGCAACACGGGCCCCTTCATTCAGTACACCTATGCCCGCATCCGTTCGGTGTTGCGCAAGGCAGCCGAGGCAGGCGTTGTGGAGAGTAGGGGCGAGGGCGTAGAGTTGCTGCCCGAGGAGATAGAGCTCGTTAAGTATCTGGCCGACTTCCCCCAGACGGTCCTGCAGGCAGGCGCAACCTACTCGCCCAGCGTGATTGGTGCCTATGTCTACGACCTTGCCAAGATGTACAACAGCTACTACCACGACCACTCCATCCTGCGTGAGGAGCGAGAGCAGGTGCGTGGCTTCCGTGTGGCGTTGAGCCGCTTGGTGAGCGAGGTCATCGGCAGGGGTATGGCTTTGATGGGTATTGCGGTGCCTGAGCGAATGTAAAAAAAACGCAGATTGCGAAAAAAAACGCAGATTGCGGGTGAATTTTGCACCGCACTTCGATAGGCGAGTTCCTCATTTGCGATAAGCAAACTGCGGACTCGCCTTCTTGTTTGGCACAAAATTCCTCTCGCACTTTGCGTTTTTTACCGCTTTCTAACGTCGGTTAGAACTCCAACCAAAAAAAACAAAACGGCCTGTGGCCGCGCATTTGCGAGAGCAAACTGCGGAGGGCGTTTTCTTGTATTCCTTGCATTTGCACCGCACTTTGCGTTTTTTTGGGGTCTAACGTCCAACGTCTTTTTTTTAGGGAGTTTAGGGAATTTAGGGAACTTCTCCCTACGCTCCCTACGCTCCCTACATTCCCTACATTCCCTACATTCCCTTTCTGCTCTTCCTGCTCTTTCTGCCCTTTCTGCCCCTAATTTTCAACTTTCGCAAATGCGAGTAAGCGAGAGCAAAGTCTGCGAGCAGCCTTTGCCGAGCGGGAGCATTTTAGACAAAATTCATTTTGTCAATTTTCAATTTTCAATTTTCAATTCTTATAGGTATCTTTGTGCCAAATGCGCAAAAACGAAAAATAAACACACAGATATATGGCTGACGAAAAGATTATTTTTTCAATGGTGGGTGTGAGCAAAGTGCTCAACAACAACCGCAAGATACTCAACAACATCTACCTCTCGTTCTTCTATGGTGCCAAAATCGGTATCGTGGGTTTGAACGGCTCGGGTAAGTCCACGCTGATGAAGATTATTGCCGGACTGGACAAGAGTTTCCAGGGCGAGGTAGTCTTCTCACCGGGCTACTCGGTGGGCTACCTCGAGCAGGAGCCACAACTGCAAGCCGGCAAGACCGTGCGTGAGGTTGTGGAGGAGGGCTGTGCTGCCACGGTGGCTCTTCTCAAGGAGTATGAGGAGATTAACGCCAAGTTTATGGAGCCGATGGATGACGACCAGATGGCCAAACTCATCGAGCGTCAGGGCGAACTTACCGAGGCTATCGACAACGTGAACGGCTGGGAAATTGACAGCGTGTTGGAGCGTGCTATGGATGCTCTGCGTTGTCCCGACCCCGATGCGCTGGTGGACCACCTTTCGGGTGGTGAGCGCAGGAGGGTTGCTCTGTGCCGCCTGTTGTTGCAGGAGCCCGACGTGCTGCTGCTCGACGAGCCCACCAACCACCTCGACGCCGAGAGCATTGATTGGCTGGAGCAGCACCTCAATCAGTATAAGGGTACGGTCATCGCCGTAACCCACGACCGCTACTTCCTTGACAACGTGGCAGGTTGGATTCTTGAACTTGACCGTGGCGAGGGTATTCCTTGGAAGGGCAACTACTCCAGCTGGCTCGACCAGAAGAGCACCCGCTTGGCTATGGAAGAGAAGCAGGAGAGCAAACGCCGCAAGGCTTTGGAGAGGGAGTTGGAGTGGGTGCGTATGAGCCCCAAGGCTCGCCACGCCAAGAGCAAAGCCCGTCTGGGTGCCTACGACAAACTGCTCAACGAGGACACCAAGCAGAAGGAGGAGAAGTTGGAAACCTACATTCCCAATGGTCCCCGCTTGGGCAATGTGGTCATTGAGGCCCACGATGTGTCGAAGGCCTTTGGCGACAGGGTACTCTATGAAGGGCTCAACTTTGTGCTCCCACCGGCAGGTATTGTGGGTGTGATTGGTGCCAATGGTACCGGTAAAACCACCCTGTTCCGTATGATTATGGGCCTTGAGGAGCCCACAAGTGGCTCGTTCAAGATTGGCGAAACGGTGAAACTCGCTTATGTGGACCAGCAACACAAGAGCATTGACCCCGAAAAGACCGTCTTTGAGGTCATCTCGCAGAATAGCGAACTTATCACCCTCGGTGGCCGTCAGATTAACGCTCGCGCCTATGTGGGCAGGTTCAACTTCAGCGGTGCCGACCAAGAGAAGAAGTGCGGCGTGCTGTCGGGTGGTGAGCGCAACCGCCTCCACTTGGCCCTCGCACTGAAGGAGGAGGGCAACGTGCTGCTGCTTGATGAGCCCACCAACGACATCGACGTGAACACTCTGCGTGCGTTGGAGGAGGGCTTGGACAACTTTGCGGGCTGTGCAGTGGTCATATCCCACGATAGGTGGTTCCTCGATAGGGTTGCCACCCACATCCTCTCGTTTGAGGACGATGGCAAGGTGGTCTACTTCGAGGGCTCCTACAGCGAGTATGAGGAGCACAAGAAGGCACAGGGTATCGACACCACTCCCCACCGTGTGACGTACAGAAAATTGGTTGAAAACTAATATCCAACTATCAATTTAGTTTTATGGCACAGAAACCATCCATCCCAAAGGGAACAAGAGATTTTTCGCCCATCGAGATGACCAGGCGAAACTATATGTTTGACACCATCAAAGAGGTGTTCCGCACGTTTGGCTACGCACCCCTCGAAACCCCCGCAATGGAGAACCTATCCACACTGATGGGTAAGTATGGCGAGGAGGGCGACAAACTGCTCTTCAAGATTCTCAACTCGGGCGACTTTATGGGCAAAGTTACCCCCGAACAACTCGAAGGCTCGCCCGCAGCACTCGCAACCAAGATTTGCGAAAAAGGACTCCGCTATGACCTCACGGTGCCCTTTGCACGCTTTGTGGTGCAGCACCAAAACGAGATTACCTTCCCCTTCAAACGCTATCAGGTGCAGCCCGTGTGGAGGGCCGACCGTCCGCAGAAGGGGCGTTATAGGGAGTTCTACCAGTGTGATGTGGACGCCATTGGCAGCCGCTCGCTGATGTATGAGGCCGAGTTGGTGCAGATTGTGGAGGCTGTATTCCGCAAACTCAACATCGCTGTGGTGCTCAAACTCAACAACCGCAAGATTCTCTTCGGTATTGCCGAGGCCATTGGCCACGCCGACAAGATGATTGACATCACCGTGGCGATTGACAAACTCGACAAGATTGGAATGGAGAATGTGGAGGCCGAACTCCGCGAGAGGGGCATTGAGCAGGAGGCTATCAATAAGCTCAAACCCATCTTGCTGCTGGAGGGTACCACTGCCGCCAAACTCGCCACCCTCAAGGAGGTGCTTGCCGAGAGCGCAACGGGCCTCAAGGGTGTTGAGGAGATGGAGGAACTGATGGGGCTCATTGAGGCCTACGGCACCGAGTTGGAGGTGGAGTTGGACCTCTCGTTGGCTCGTGGCCTGAACTACTACACGGGTGCCATCTTTGAGGTTAAGGCCAAAGATTTCCAGATTGGAAGTATCTGTGGTGGTGGTCGTTACGACGACCTCACGGGTATTTTCGGTCTGCCCGACACCAGCGGAGTGGGTATCTCCTTTGGTGCCGACCGCATCTACGATGTGATGTTGGGCCTGGGCCTGTTCCCCGAGGAGGCGCAGAGGACCACCAAGGTGCTCTTTGTGAACTTCGGTGGCGAGGAGCGCACTTGTGCTATGAAGGTGCTCAAGTCGGTGCGTGAGGCGGGAGTGTCGAGCGACATCTACCCCGAGCCCGCAAAGATGAAAAAACAGATGGAGTATGCCAATAAAAGGGCAATTCCATACGTTGTTATCATAGGCGAGAGCGAGCGCACCGAGGGCGTGGCCACTGTGAAGAATATGGTGGTGGGCGAGCAGGTGAAAGTTCCCTTCGGCGAGTTGGCCAGGTGGTTTTAGTAGTTGGCACGCCAACTACTAAAACGTCAACCGTCAACCGTCAACCGACGACTGTCTAAATAGAAACGTAATGAAGCGATTGTTGGTAGTAATAGTGGCTCTGTGGTCGTTGGGCGCAGGCTCGGCGGCGGGGCAGAGTTTTAGGAACGAGCTGGAAAAATTCGGCTCGTTCTACTACTATCTAAACTCGCTATATGTAGACCCCCTCGACAACCCCGCACTCATCGAGGAGGCCATACGCAGCACACTCGCTACTCTTGACCCACACTCTGCCTACCTCTCACCCGAAGAGGTCAAGGCTGATATGGCTATGATGGAGGGCTCGTTTGGAGGCATTGGCGTATCTTACAGCCCTGTGCGGGACACCTTGTGTGTGATGGACGTAGTGCCCGATTCGCCTGCCGACAAGGCCGGCATCAAACGTGGCGACCGATTGGTGGCCATTGACGGAGTACCCACAAAGGGTGCCCAGCGCGACAGCCTCTCGGCGATGGTCCGTGGCAAGGTAGGCACGCCCATAACCCTCACCGTTGCGAGGGCAGGGGAGGAGCCGAAGGAGGTGGTGGTCAAGCGTGGCGAGATTCCCATCTCCACGGTGGATGCCGCCTATACCATATATAATATAGGCTACATCAAGGTCAATCGCTTTGCGGAAAACACGATGGAGGAGTTCCGTAAGGCCTACAAGAGCCTTGGCGACATCAGTGGCGGACTCATCCTTGACCTGCGTGGCAATGGTGGTGGACTGCTCACACAGGGCATTGAGATGGCGAGTTTCTTCCTGCCCAAGAAGTGCCTGATTACGACCACCAAAGGGCGCACCGAGAAGAGTTACAACCACTACTCCAAAGGTAAGGGTGTCTACACCACAGGGCCCCTCGTGGTGATGATTGACGAGAGTTCGGCCTCGGCAAGCGAACTTGTGAGTGGTGCCTTGCAGGACTACGACCGCGCAGTGATTGTTGGCCGCCAGTCGTTTGGTAAGGGTCTGGTGCAGAAGCAGGTGATGATGGACGATGGGTCGGCCCTGCGCATCACCACAAGCCACTACTACACCCCCAGCGGTAGGTGCATACAACGCCCCTTTGAGAAGGGTAAGTCGGCCGAATACTACTTTGACCACGCCAAACGTATGACCGACCGCTACTATCGTGATTCGTTGGCGGTGGTGGCCCCCAAGTTTAAGACCCTCAATGCAGGGCGTACGGTGCTGGGCGGTGGCGGTATCACCCCCGATGTCTATGTGGATATCGACACCACAAAAAATTACACCTACGCCAACCTCCTGCAACAGAAATATGTGGTCAGCGATGTGGCTAACGAGTATTTTATTGACAACCTCCAGCACTTGCAGGCGACCTATCCCACACTCGACTCCTTTGTGGAGGGGTGGAATGCACCGGAGGAGATGGTGGAGGAGGTCATCAGCCGAGGCGGTGCCGCAGGTGTTGAGGCGGTGGAGGAGAGTATGGCCGATAGCCGTCCCCTGCTGGCCTACTACCTCAAATGCTCCATTGCACTTGCTATGTGGGGTACCGAGGGCTATGTGAAGGTGGCCAATACCCACTTTGAGGAGAGCTTCACCGAGGCAGTCAATATCCTCCTTAATCCCACCCGCTACAACTCCATCCTCGGAGTTCAAACCTCGGCAGGTAAGCGTTAGGCGGCCGATTGGAACGTGGTTGGCGGGTTTGGCCGCAGTGGTGAGCGTTGCCGAAGGCAGACATCTTAAGGCTGATGGAAGTTTTTTGGCAAAATTTCAATTTTC
>JAFVSY010000128.1 GCA_017503465.1 Tidjanibacter sp.
CTCACCCCGCCCGAAAGGGTGGCAGTGCTACGCACCGTCAAAGAGCGCAATGCGGGTAGGTTGCCGATTGTGGTGGGCGTGGGCGGAAACGACACCGCACGTGTGGTGGAACTCATCAACCAGACCAACCTCGATGGGGTGGACGCCATTTTGAGCGTAACCCCCTTCTACAACAAACCCGCACAACGAGGACTTTTTGAACACTACAAATACATTGCAGAACGCTCTCCAAGGCCTATTGTGCTCTACAATGTGCCCGGTCGCACGGGTGTGAATATGGAGGCCGAAACCACTCTCCGTATCGCCCGAGAGTGCCCCAACGTGGTGGCCATCAAGGAGGCGAGTGGTAATATTGAGCAGATTAAGCAGGTGATTGCGGGGGCTCCCGAGGGCTTTATGGTGATTTCGGGCGACGATTCGCTGGCTCTGCCCGTCATTAAGGCAGGTGGCGTGGGCGTCATCTCGGTGGCAGCCAATGCTTTCCCCAAGTATTTCTCGGCTATGATTAAGGCCCAATTTGAGCAACAGTGGGGCCACACGGAGGTGATGTTTGAGAAGATTCGCCCGATGGTCAAGATGCTCTTTGCCGAGGGTAACCCTCCCGGAGTGAAGGCTGCGCTGGCCGCAAGGGGCGTGATGTCCAATGTGTTGCGCCTGCCGCTGGTACCTGTGTCGGACGAACTCTATGGAAAGATTGCGGAGAGCCTGCGTGAGAATGGCTTTGAGTAGAGTGGAATGGGACCGATGAAGAGTAGGGTGGTGCATACGATGCTTGTTGTGCTGATGGCTCTGGTGCTGTCGGTGGGTGAGTGTGTGGCACAAACCCAACCCCAAGGGGTGCAGGTGGTGGGTAAGGTGCTGCGTGTGCCCGACAACGAGGATGTGCTGAAGCGCACCATAGACTCCGAGTCGCCCTATTGGTTGCCTCGCTTGTTGGGATTATATCTCAGTGGTGGCGAGGGACTTACGGATGAGGCCTACCACTACCTCTACTATGGCTACGCCTACAGCGAGGCCTACAAACCCCTTGAGCCACTACCTGCCGAGGAGAAGGTGCTGGGGGCAATGGAGGTGGTGATGCAGGAGCCCACGACAGATAATATGCAGAGGGTGATTGACTATGGCCTGCAGGTGATGGAGAGGGACCCATTTAGCCCCAAAAATCTCAATTTCCTTGCCTATGCCTATGGCTCTCTGGGGGATACGCTGAATGAGCGCAGGTGTTTCGATAGACTCAATAAGGTGTTGGCTACCATTGAAAGGTCGGGCTCGGGAGTGAAGGAAAACTCCCCGATGCACGTGCTCTCGTTTAGCCACGCCGCCGACCTTATCTATGCTCGTGGTCAGCAGATTAAGCGCAGGGAGGTGGTTTCCCGCACGGCTGAATTTATCTTCCTTGACACAAAAGATGCCCTCGGAAATCAGGGCTACTATTTCGATTTTTCAAGAATCTATTGGACTAAACCCGATGTTCAGGAGGCTCCGAAGGAGAAGCGCGGGTGGACGTTGAATAATATACCTATTAAATAAAGAGAGAGAAGGATAGTAATGATTGGTGGAAAAATAAAGAGTTTATTGTCGGTGTGGGTGTTGGTGCTTGCGCTGGTCGGGTGCTCCTCCGAGAAGGTGGATGTGCTTGACCTCGGCGTTGCCGACCACACGTTGGTTATGTACCTAAATGCCAACAATAACCTCGCTGGTGCTATTCTGAATAACGCTAACGATGCGGAAAAGGGTATGCAGGGAGTGCTGCCCTCCACAAAACTTGTCATTTACCTCGATAAGAACGATGGTACATCATCACTCTATGAGGTGAAATATTTGCAGTATGGAACGGCTAACTACATAAAACACACCACTTTGCTCAAGGAATACCCCGAGCAGGTATCCACTTCGGCGGTGGTTATGAGGAGAGTGTTTGAGGATGTGAAGAGGCTTGTTCCCAGCAAGAGCTACGGATTGGTGCTTGCGGGCCACGGCTCGGGATGGTTCCCGGAGCCGGATAGCGGTATCAGCTATGACAACCAGAGGTCTGCGGGCTCGGAAGGGGCGTGGGCACAAATGTCGCCCGAGGTGGTGTCAGGTACCATTGCGGATGAGTACGACTTTGGTTTTTTGACGACCGAAACTCCTCTCACAAGGGCTATGGGCTACGATGGACCCCTTGGCACAAAAGACCCCGAGCACTATATTTCCACCTCTGAACTCATTTTGGGAATGAGTTCCATAAAGTTTGACTACATCATTTTTGACGCCTGCTTTATGGCCTCGGTGGAGTTTCTCTATGAGCTGCGCAACGTTACCGACTATGTGATTGCGTCGCCTGTGGAGGTTATGGGTCCGGGTATGCCCTACGAAGAGTTGATGCCATTGCTGATGGCACCCGAGCACGACTTAAGGGCTGTGTGTGAGAAGATTATGGAGGTCTACCGCAACGACCGCCAATTTTCCTCTTATGCTTCCTCTGCCATCAGTTTGATTGATTGTTCCAAGTTGGAGGCTCTCACGGAGAGTGTTGCTGCTGTGTGGCAAAAGGTGGCCGTGGGTGGCGTTGATGAGTATGCAGATGTTGTTGAGATCATCAACCAGAAAATGCACGTGTTGGAGATTCAGGTGCTTGATAGGATGCAACCGTCGGGATTCTACGACTTTAGGGATTATGTGGAACAACTCGCTGCTATTGGTGGGGAAGAGGTGGCGTTGGATGACTTCTATGCCGCTTTGGAGGATGTGTTGGTCTATTCTGACCACACTGACGAACTCTATTCTAATGGTGGAATGTATGGTTGGGGAAAGATTCCCGTGAAGGCCGGAAATGAAAAAATGAACCTTTGTGGCTTGAACTGCTACCTGCCTCGTGCGACTGCTCCAATCACAGCAAGTTGGTATTTCAAAACGCCGTGGGCACGCAGTGTCTATGGCTTGTAGTGAGTGGGGAGTGTGACAAAATGTTTCACTCTCTGAACTTTTTTGTTATTTATTGCAAGTTTTTGTTGCTTTTTTTATGCCAAATTAGTACATTTGCAAAGATGACTACTGCCTTAAGATTACTTAATTGATTGTACAACAATACACTAAACCTAATTACAAACCAAATCAAACAAATTTATGAAGAGATTATTTTTACTTGCAGCTGTTGCTTTGGCATCCATTTGTGGTGCACAGGCACAAGAAACCGAGGTGAACCAGTATGGTCAAGAGGTTAAATCACTGCCCGTTGATGCCACCATTCAGGATGGTATCTTGGTTTTCCAAAACAAAGAGGCAAACTACAAGATGTGGTTTGATGTTCGTGTCCAAGCCGATGCTGCTGCATTCTTTGGCTATGACAAAGACGAGTATTCGATTGGTAACGGTATGAGCCTTCGCCGTACCCGCTTTGCTGTAAAGGCACAGTTGGACAAAAACTGGTATGGTGAGATTGATACCGACTGGACAAGCGGTATGCCTGAGATTAAAGACGCTTACCTGAAATTCTCCGGTGTAGAGGATTTGGAGGTTAAGGTTGGTAACTTCAAGGAGAACTTCTCCATCCAGCGCAACACCACCAGCCGCTACTTGCAGTTTATGGAGCGTCCTATGATTACCTCGTTGGCTCCTTCGCGCCACTTGGGTATCAACTTCACCTACTCGAAACCCCTCTACTGGGTATCGGCAGGCATCTCGGGTCCCGAGTTGAAGACATTTGAGGAACAGACCGCATTTGAGGATGCAAACAAAGACTTCCAGCGTAGCGAGGGCTTGGCTTATACTGCCAAAGCTGTATTGCGTCCCTTGCACAATATGGAGGATGGTTCGCTCCACATTGGTTTTGCCTATTCGTATCGCAACCCCAAACTCACCGCTTATGAGTTTGATACTATTGAGGATGCAGAAGGTGAAGAAGTAGACATTGCATATCCTGTTGCTCGCTTCGACAGCCGCAACTCGACCAACATCAACCGTGTTAAATATCTTGACAGCAAGAAGTTGCAGGGTGTAGACCACGAGGATATGTACACCATTGAGTTGGCCGGCCACTACAAAGCTCTCCGCTATGAGGCTGCTTACCTCTCGAAGACTGCTTATCTGAAGAAGGCTATTGCAGAAGAGATTGCTGACCCTGAGTTCTGGGGTGGCAAACTCTTTAAGAAGATGGACGAGGTTCCTGAGGCTGTTAATTTGACCGGTAGCGGTTGGTATGTACAGGCAGGCTATCTGCTCTTCGGTGGTAACCAGAACTACGATGAGGGTGGTGCAAAATACACTCGCGTAAACCGTGGTAAAGATTGGGGCGACCTTGAGCTCTGCTTGCGCTATGAGGAGTGCGACTTCAACTTTAACGATGTGAAGATTGCCGACAAGTATCGTGGTGGTTTCGCTCGCGCATACGCAGTAGGTCTGAACTACTATCCCAGCCAGAACGTGAAACTCATCCTCAACTACCAGTACAACGACAACGATAAGTTTGCCGATGCAGGTGGCGACATCGATGTACCCGATGCCGGTTTGGATTACAGTATGATTGCAATGCGTTTTGAGGTTGCATTCTAATCTGTGAGGTTGGCAAGTTAATTGTATGATTTCGGTGGCCCCGCTCCTCCTTGGGGTGGGGCCACTCTTTTAATATCAATTTATCATATATAGTAAGAAGACTATGTCGAAAGAGAAAATGGAAATTGGAGCAATCTCGAAACCCCGTTTTGAGTTCCGCTCCTTCGGTCAGAACTTCGAGGCTGCACACGCACGTATGGCTCGCCTGTCGGTGCCTGTGCCCGAGAAGGTGTGGAGGCGCACCAGCGATGAGATTTACATCATCAGCCGCGCCAACGACATCAACAACACCAAAATCCGCGATGGTAAGATGGACATCAAGACCTATGTTCAGACCGTTGACGGCTTGGAGCAGTGGAATCCTCTGATGAAGGGTGAGTTCCCCATCTCGCGCCAGGTGCTGGAGCAGGAGGTGTTTCCCGCATTTATGGTGGGGATGCCCGCTCTGGACAAGGATACCTACACCTTTGAGGAGTTCCTCGCAATGGTGGAGGCCAACAAGGACTTGGCAGCCGTGAGGGTACACAAGGAGAGGTTTGGCTATATGGTGAACGACACCATTTGTGAGGTTGGTAACGTGCTTATCAACGGTGCAAAGGTTGTTACCATCAACTCCGAATCGACCGAGATTGAGGACATCAAAAAGACCATCGCAGACTGCGGTTTGGAGGGCGTTGAGAACATCAACTACCTGCAAGCCATCAAACGTGTGATTGGTATGACCAAGAAACCCCTTGCTAACGAGTAAAACCGAAAGACGACTATGGCACAGGAAATTGAAAGGAAATTTTTGGTTGCAGGTGATTTCAAACCCTTTGTTTCAAAGGCCACCCGCATCACACAAGGTTATCTTTCGTCCGTACCCGAGCGCACCGTGCGTGTGAGGGTTAAGGGCGACAAGGGCTTCATTACCATCAAGGGTATCGGCTCCGCAAGTGGCGCAAGCCGCTTTGAGTGGGAGAAGGAGATTCCCGTGGAGGAGGTACAGGAACTGCTCCAGATTTGCGAGCCCGGAGTGATTGACAAAACCCGCTACCTCGTGAAGGCCGGCGAACACACCTATGAGGTGGATGAGTTCTATGGCGACAACGAGGGACTCACTGTTGCAGAGGTTGAGCTCGCATCGGAGGAGGAGAACTTCGTCAAACCCGAGTGGTTGGGCGAGGAGGTTACCGGCGATGTGAAGTACTACAACTCGATGCTGATGAAAAACCCCTATAAAAACTGGAAATAATAGACCGGTCGCCCACACATCAGGGGAGGGCGTAAATATCTATTAGTGATTTTTTTGCACAACCTTGCCGACACCGCACACTTGGTGTCGGCAAGCGTGGTGCCACCGAAGGAGAAAGCAAGATTTTAATAAAATATATATATATTTTAGGTATGGCTAAAACTACTACTAATGAGGCGGTGGACGTTCAGCAGGAGGCACAGGAGTTTGATGTGCTCGATATGAACAACTACAAGGTGGAAAAACTGCCCAAGATGGAAAAATCGGGCTTCGAGAAGTGGATGGCACGACTCGGTGGCCCGCTTGCTGCACTCGTGTTTGTGCTGCTCTACTGGGTGGTGGACATTCCATTCATCGACAATCTCAACCCCGATGCGCTCGGCAAAAAGGCCAAAGCGCGCTATGA
>JAFVSY010000129.1 GCA_017503465.1 Tidjanibacter sp.
CAGTTGATGACGATTTTGGCCCCCTTGCGGGTGGTCAGCAGGAGCATATTGGCGGTGTCGGTGGTAACCATCTCAAAGTTGCCGAGCGTGGCGTTGTGGAACTTGCCCACCGAGAGCTTTATGCCCCCGATGCGAACTCCTGCGGCACGTCTTGCGCTCTTGTGCTCAAAGGGAACGGCGGTGGCTATCTCTCGCAGGGGGAAGCTCAGGGTGTGTGTGGCGGTGCGCACAAGGAGGGCGTCCTTTGTGATGCCCACCCACTTGGGGGTGCCAATGAAGATGAGCACGCTGGTGATCACACCCACGCCGGCCATAACGTAGGGGGCACCGCGGTCCTCGCCCACGAAGTAGTCGGGGTTGCAAAAGCCCCAAATGGCAAAGCCGAAGAGTAGGGCAGCGGTGCCAACAAAGAGAGCCACATCGGCCCAATGCAGACGATAGCGGTAGAGGAGTTCCATAGTTCGTATAGTTTAATTTTCCGTTTTATTCAGTGCCTGTTCGATGGTTGAGGCGAAGATGCGCTCACGCTTGCGGTCGTAGAGCCACAGCACTACACACACCAACAGCAGGGCCACCATACCGGCCACGCCGGTCATTGCGGTGGTGGTTGCACTACCGGTGGGGTACCACAGCAGGGTCATACCGCTGCAAGCGTTGAAGGTGCCGTGGATGATTGCCGAGGGCCACATCGAGCCGCTCTTGACCACAAAGTAGAGTTCCACCACGCCGAGCAACAAACACATCACCACCATCATTGCCACGCCCAACACTCTGTCGTTGGGGTAGTTGTGGCCCATAAGCAAAATCATCGGAGCGTGCCAGATGCCCCACACGGCACCAATGAAGAGTGCTGCGGGGAGAAATTTTTTGCTGCGGAGCTTGCCCACAAGGTAGTACCTCCAGCCATACTCCTCGCCAAAGGCGGCAACGGCATTGACCGTGAAGCCGGCCAACAGGCCCGACAGGAGAGTGCCCACGGCCATCACCCACGAGGGCACGGCCTCAATCTCGGCCAGAGCCTCTGCCGCGGCGGGGGTGTCGCCGAGGGTGGCAGTAATCTGCAAGCGCAGAGTGTCGGCCAACGCTATGGGCTCGGCAAAGAGCATCGCCACGGCGGCACAAAGGAGCACGGTGGCGGGCACCAGCAAGGCTCCCACCAGCCACGACCAACGTGGGCGGAAGCGCAACAGCCCCATATCCTCGGCCGCTGTGTGGCCACTCTTGCGCCCCGAAAAGAGGTGCTTCTCCTTGCCGAGTAGTTGCATCACAAGGGCAACCAATAGGGGCAGAAACATATAGGCGGTGGCAAACAGCGTGTAGGAGTTGCGGGTGGCAATGTCGGCTTGGGTGCCATCGAAACCCGTTGCGTGGCAAAAAGCGAGTGCTGCAAGCCAACTTACGGCACACAGCACCACGGAATATATTACAGCCTTTTTCATAACTTTTTTTCTCTCTTTGTGATTTTTTCTGGTTTGTGTTGCCCTCGGCCTGCGCCACACGCAGGTTGGGCGAGCCGAGGGCGGTTGTTTTTAAGTTGGGGGATTGGGGATATATTAACTATCTATGGAAGTGGACAGGTGCTCACACAAGAACACCACGTCAGCACTTACTTTTTCTTGCGCCCACTCTTGCGCAATGCCTCCGCAATTATCCACTGCAACTGTCCATTGACCGAGCGGAACTCATCGGCGGCCCACTTTTCGAGAGCCTCCCACGTGTCGCCATCAATGCGCAGCACAAAGTTTTTGGTGGTGTTTTCCTTTGGCATAACCTTTTGTGGAGTCTAATGTCTGATACCTAAATATAATTAGTGGTCTGATGTGTACTAATTGTAGAGCGAGCCGGTGTTCACAACGGGCTGGGCCTGCTCATCGGCACACAACACCACAAGGAGGTTGCTCACCATTGCGGCCTTGCGCTCCTCGTCAAGCGATACAACGCCCTCCTCGGCCAACTTGTCCAAGGCCATCTTGACCATACCCACGGCACCGTCTACAATCTTCTCCCTTGCGCTGATGATTGCATCGGCCTGCTGGCGGCGCAACATCACTGCGGCAATTTCGGGAGCATAGGCGAGGTAGTTGATGCGGGCCTCCACAGCCTCGATGCCTGCAATGGAGAGTCGCTCGTTGAGGGTATCTTTCAGGAAGTCGTTGATTTCCTCGGCTCCACTGCGCAGGGTAACCTCCTCGGTGTCGCCATTGGTGTCGTAGGCATAGCGACCTGCCACCTGACGCAGAGCAGCGTCCGACTGCACCCTCACGAAGTTCTCAAAGGCGTTCATACGACTGCCCACGGTGGCAATGCCTGTGCCATCGCTTGCTCCGGCCATAGTCTGCGAGTCAATCTCAAAGAGAGCCTTGTAGGTGTCTTTGAGTTTCCATACCAATACCAAACCAATCATAATGGGGTTGCCGGTCTTGTCGTTCACCTTGATTGCATCGGCGTTGAGGTTGCGGGCACGCAGGGAGACCTTCTTGCGGGTGTAAAAGGGGTTTACCCAGTAGAAACCTGCATCGGTGAAGGTGCCACTGTATATGCCGAAGAATACCATTGCTCGGGCCTCGTTGGGCTCCATAGTCATCAGGCCAAAGAGCATAATGAAACCTACCAATAGGATAACGATGAAGGCCACGATGTTGAGCCAATGGTAGGGGTTCTGCAACAGCACCCACACCGAGCCGCCCATAATTGCAAGGCTCATCAATAGGCCCAAAAAGCCGTTCATCCTGAAACCGCCAAATTTGTACTCTCTGTTTTCCATAATGTTTTTTGTTTTTTTAGTTAGGGGTTAATGTTAAAGTTTGCTTTTTCAAAATGATATTATTTTGATATTACAAAGGTAGGGCAATTTTTCTAATCTGCAACACTTTTCGGAATTTTTTTGTAATTTTGTTTTCACACCCCATCGGATAAAGGCGGTGGGTGTGGCAGTTATGATACGAGCACGGAAGAAACAAAAATATGAGTGCGCCCTCATTACGGGTGCGACCAGGGGCATAGGACTGGCTTTTGCACGTGAGTTGGCTCGGAGTGGGTGCAGGCTTGTGATTGTGGCCCGCGGAGAGCAGAGGCTTGCGGAGGTGGCTACGGAGTTGCTTGCGCAGGGTGCTGTGGAGGTGGTACCGTTGGTGTGCGACCTCTCAAAGGAGGGTGCAGCCGCGTGGCTCCACGAGGAGTGCTGCAAGCGTGGATTGAATGTTGATTTGGTGGTGAACAATGCGGGCCTGTTTGCCTACTGCGACCAGACGGCTATGGACAACGAGCGCGTGAGGACAATGCTGCAACTCAATGTGGTGACTCCCACCGAGTTGAGCCGCCTTTTTGTGGATGATATGGTGGCAAGGGGCGAGGGTGCCATTGTGAATTTGTCCTCCTATGCGGCCCTGATGGCGTGGCCGGGGCTGGCGATGTATAGTGGCACGAAGGCCTATTTGGATACCTACACGTGTGCGCTTGCGCGTGAGGTGCGTGGGAGTGGAGTGAGGGTGCTGTCGGTTATGCCTGCGGGTGTGGCCACAGACCTCTATGGACTGCCACCACGACTGCAACGTGTGGGTTTGCGCTTGGGGCTGCTGTGGAGTGCGGAGCGTGTAGCGAGGGGTTGCCTGCGTGCTCTGGGAGGCCGCAGGGTGCGCTATGTCCCGGGTGTGCTGAATAAGGTGTTGCGCCCTGTAGTTCGCCACCTGCCGGAGTGTGTGATTTCACTTTTGCGCCGAAAAACGCTTGTTTTTCAAAAATAAACCTCTATCTTTGTGGCATCAAACTCGGGGCGTAGCGCAGTCCGGTTAGCGCACCTGCTTTGGGAGCAGGGGGTCGAGTGTTCGAATCACTTCACCCCGACAATACACTAAACTAACTAACTTTCAGGCATTTATGAGTGTTCTGAAAGTTGGTTTTTTGTGTTCTATGCCAATTTGTGTGGCGGAAAAAATGTGCC
>JAFVSY010000130.1 GCA_017503465.1 Tidjanibacter sp.
AATTAAGGTGTGCCTTCAGCACGGGTATTAAAAAAGATACCCGAGAGTTAGAAAGGATAAGCGTAGACGAAAGATACTCAAACAAATAAAAACACAAAAAGAAGAAAAACAATGGTAGAAAAATTACAACGTAAACTCAACGACTCGGCCTTTGTGCGCTGGTCGGCGCTGATTCTCATCGCACTGATGATGTTCTTCGGCTATATGTTTGTGGATATGCTCTCGCCCCTGAAGAGCCAACTCGAGAGCGGACTCGGCTGGAATAGCACCACCTTTGGCACCTACGCCTCGAGCGAGTACTTCCTCAACGTATTCTGCTTCTTCCTGATTTTTGCAGGCGTGATTCTTGACAAGATGGGTATCCGCTTTACGGGTATACTGTCGGCCTCGCTGATGGTTATTGGCGCCTGCATCAAGGTCTACGGTATGAGCGACTGGTTCATCGGTAGCGGCCTGGAGGCTTGGCTCAATTCGTGGTGGGTGGCTCTGCCCGCAACGGCCAAACTCTCCTGCTTGGGCTTTATGATTTTCGGTTGCGGCTGCGAAATGGCCGGTACCACCGTGTCCAAGGCTATCGCCAAGTGGTTCAAGGGCAAAGAGATGGCTATGGCGATGGGCCTCGAGATGTCCATCGCACGTTTGGGCGTGTTTGCCGCAATGTGGCTCTCGCCTATGGTCTATGAGAACTTCGGCGAAAAAGTGTCGGCTCCCGTGGCCTTCGGTGCCATTCTGCTTATCATCGGTCTGTTGTTCTACTCGGTGTTCGTGGTTATGGACCGCAAGTTCGACAAGCAGCTTGAGGCTGCCGGCGAACTCACCGCAGAGGAGAACGAGGAGGAGTTCAAGTTCAAAGACCTGGGCAAGATTTTCTCGAGCAAGATGTTCTGGCTGGTGGCTCTGCTGTGTGTGCTCTACTACTCGGCCATCTTCCCCTTCCAGCGCTACGCTCCCGACTTCCTCAACACCACCCTCGGTGTGGAGAATGGTGCCCACCTGTTCAGCTGCTTCCCCATCCTCGCTATGGTGCTCACCCCCTTCCTGGGTGGTTTCATCGACCGCAAGGGTAAGGCTGCCTCGATGCTGATGCTCGGCTCGCTCATTATGATTGCCTGCCACCTCTCGTTTGCATTCCTGCTGCCCGCCTTCCCCACCAAGTGGTTGGCTGTAACTCTGGTGGTAACCCTGGGTGTGTCGTTCTCGCTCGTGCCTGCGGCTCTGTGGCCCAGCGTGCCCAAGATTATTGACAACCGCATCCTCGGCTCGGCCTACTGCATCATCTTCTGGATTCAGAACATCGGTCTGTTTGCCGTGCCTATGCTCATCGGCAACGTGCTCGACAAGACCGGTGGCTACACCGTGCCTATGGTCATCTTCTCGTCGTTTGGCGTGCTGGCTCTGCTTTTCAGCCTCTGGCTCAAGCGTGAGAACAAGAAGCAGAACTTCGGTCTGGAGGAGCCCAACATCAAATAGTGGCCCCACACGCACCGTTTGCACGATTGTGCCCCACAACGACCACCCCTCAAAAAGTGCGGGTGGTCGTTTTTTTGGCGAAAAAACACGGCGGGGGAGAATAACGATAGGGAAAATGATATATATTTGCACCCGTAATTTTTAAGAAATTTTAATAACTACGTGTCGCATAGGGCGACCGCGCTGACGCTCAAACTTTTACACCAATGGCTAACACCACCAAGGCAGGCAAAAAGGGCTTTACGATTGATTTCTCGCCCCGCCTCTTTTCCACCCTCAAGGGCTACAACAAGCAACGTTTCACCAAAGACCTGATGGCCGGTATCATCGTAGGTATCGTGGCCATTCCGTTGGCTATCGCCTTCGGTATCGCATCGGGCGTAGGCCCAACCGAGGGTCTCGTTACCGCCATCATTGCCGGTTTTATCATCTCCGCACTCGGAGGTACCAAGGTGCAAATCGGTGGCCCCACGGGTGCATTCATCGTCATCATCTACGGCATCATTCAGCAGTTCGGACTCGCCGGACTTGCCATCGCCACGGTTATGGCCGGTCTGATGCAGGTGGCTATGGGTATGTTCCGCCTCGGCAGTGTCATCAAGTTTATGCCCTACCCCATCATCGTAGGCTTCACGGGCGGTATCGCCATCACCATCTTCTCCACCCAGATGAACGACCTCTTTGGCCTGGGTATCGAAAACGTGCCCGCCAACTTCATCGACAAGTGGGCCTGCTACTTCCAAAACATCGGAAACATAAATTGGTGGGCGCTGGGTGTGGGCCTCGTGAGTATCGCAATCATCGCCTACACGCCCCGCATCTCCAAGAAGGTGCCCGGCTCGCTGTTGGCCATCGTGGTGATGACGGTGGTGTGCTGGTTGCTGCGTGAGTTCGCCGGCGTGGACTCCATCAAGACCATTGGCGACCTCTACACCCTGCCCAAAGGACTCCCCTCGTTCCGACTGCCCGCACTCGCCGAGGGCGAAACATTCTTCTCCACCGCACAAGCAGTGCTGCCCGCAGCCTTCACCATAGCCATCCTCGGTGCCATCGAGAGCCTTCTCTCGGCAATGGTGGCCGACGGTGTGGTGGGCGACCGCCACAACTCCAACACCGAACTTATCGGTAATGGTGTGGCCAACATCATCACCCCCTTCTTCGGTGGTATCCCCGCCACGGGCGCCATAGCACGCACTATGGCCAACATCAACAACGGTGGCCGCACCCCCATCGCAGGTATCACCCACACCGTGGTGCTCCTGCTGGTGCTCCTGCTGCTGGGCGACCTCGTGGGCCTCATCCCTATGCCCTGCTTGGCGGGTGTGCTCATCGTGGTGGCCTACAATATGAGTGGTTGGAGGACCATACGCTCAATGTGTCGCCAATCGAGGGGCGACATCGCCGTGCTCTTTGTTACCCTCCTGCTCACCGTCATCTTCGACCTCACCATTGCCATTGAGGTGGGCCTCATTATGGCTGTGGTGCTCTTTATGAAACGTGTGATGGAGAGCACCTCCATCTCGGTGGTTCAGAACGAGATGGCCGTGCACCACGATGGCGAGCAGCAAGACGAGGTTCTCACCATCCCTGCCCTCACGGAGGTCTATGAGATTGAGGGCCCCTTCTTCTTTGGTATTGCCAACAAGTTTGAGGAGTTGTCGTCGATGCGCTCGATGTTGCCCATCCGTGTGATTCGTATGCGCAAGGTTACCTTCATCGACGCCACGGGTATCCACAACCTTGAGATTTTCATCAGCTCTGCCCTGAAGGAGGGCCGCAAGGTTATTCTTTCGGGTGTAAATGCGGATGTCTACGCCGAGATTGACAAGGCGGGCATCGTGGATATGGTGGGGCGCGAGAACGTGCTTGACCACATCCACAAAGCCCTTGCCCGTGCCGAAGAAATCAGCAAGGAAATTGAAAATGGAAAATTGAAAATGGAAAATTAAGCGCAGAAAGAGAAAAGATAATCAAGGGTGTGTCTAATAAGTTTTTTAGACACACCCTACTTTTTTTTCGAGAAGTTGTATAACAAGAGGAATTTCAAGGCTTGCGCGACCCGAAAAACCGCAGTTTACTCGGCGTAAATGAGGATTTTGAGGGCGAGCGTAACGCAGAAATTACCTTGTTAGACAACTTCTTGGTTATTTTTTGAGGTAGTCCGCCACCGCTTGGTAGGCGGGCAGGGAGATATAGTCGTTGAGTGTGTTGCTCGCATTGGGATTGGAGGCGAGGCGCACGATAACCATCTCCGCCGCAGGGTCCACGTAGATGGCCTGGCCGTGCACGCCACGAGCCATATAGGCCCCATCGGCGTTGTTGCTCACCCACCACATATTGCGGTAGCTCCACCCGGGGAGTTTCTTGCCGTAGTCGGAGGCAGCAAAGGGTCCTATGTTGCTCCCAAAGCGAATGTCATCAACCACCTCGGAGGGTATAATCTGCTTGCCGTGCCACCTACCGCCCTGCAACATCATCTGTCCGAAGCGTGCCAAGTCGCGCAGCGAGGCGTTGAGTCCTCCGCCCGCAAATGGAGTGCCAACAGCATCCACCTGATAATAGGCATCCTGCTCCATACCCATACGGCCCCAGATGCGCCTCTGTAACTGCTCCGCAACGGTAGCTCCGCCCACTCGCTCCACAATCCATCCCAGCACCTCGGTATTGACGGTGCGGTAACCGAACTGCTCGCCGTGGGTACCCTCCTTACGCACGGTGCGGAGGTAGTCGTGGTAGCCCTGTGGCGTGCCCGCAGGGTGGTCGGCAAAGGGATTGCCTGCGGCAGAGAAGGCCCACACCTCGGCATTGGGGTCGGTGTACTCCTCGGAGTAGCGTATGGCGGTGGTCATATCCATCACCTCCCTCACCGTGGCATCGCCAAAGCCACTCGCTGCGAGTTCGGGCAGATAGTAACTCACAAGTTTCGTGGGGTCCAACTTGCCCTCGGCCACCAACACCGCCGCCAGGGTGCCCGTGAACGACTTGGTCACCGACATCACTGCGTGGACACCCTCGGGCGCGAGGTTCTCAAAGTAACGCTCATAGACCACACGCCCCTTGTGGAGAATGATGATACCGTCGGTGTAGTTCAGGTCGAGCGACTCGCGCCACGTTACGGGCTCCGTTTGGCCCGTGGGCACAAAGGTGAGGCGGTCGATATTAGTCATATCCAACTTGTAGCGAAAGGCGGTAACCTTCACGGCATTATCGCGGGGTACGTTGGTGGTGGGCAGATATTGCCTCATATGGCACACGCTGTAACGTAGCGCAGGGAAGGTGAAAAAACTACCATCACGGGCCGAAGGAGCCTGCCCAAAGAGGGAGAAAGATGCCATTGTCATAGCCAAAAGTGTTGTGATTCGTTTCATAGTGATTTTCTTTTAGGGGTAATAAACAAACAAATAACGTGCCTAAGAATATCCTCTATCGGCTACCGTTTGGGGTTATAACGCAAAAACCACCCACACTATTGTTTAGTGGATGGTAGGGCAGGAAGGGAATTGAGAATTGAGAAAGTTGCGAGTAAGCGAGGGCAGAGGGTGCTTGCACACTTTGCCGAGCGAGAGCAACTAAAAGCCACCAAAGGTGGGTTAATTGAGAATTGGGAGAAAGGGCAGAAAGGGAAATTAGGGAGTATAGGGAGTATAGGGAGTGTAGGGAGAACTTCCCTAAATTCCCTAACCTCCCTAAAAAAAGACATTGGACGTTAGACAAAAAAATGCAGAGAGCGAGGCAAATGCAAGGCGCACGAGAAAGCGGGCCCGCAGTTTGCCTATCGCAAATGAGGAGCCCGCTTATCGAAGGGCAACGCAGCAGTTGCCCGCTATTGTGCATTTTTTTTAATTCCAAGGGTAGGCCGCTATGAATATATCCCTCCCCGCTAATGAATCCTTCACGGCAACAAGGTCGGACAAACAAACGTCGCCCACAACATAGTTCCACTCACCCGAAGTGTACTGCTCACGTATGAGTTGGAATTTCAGCAGGTTGCGGTCCTCCTCGGTGCGGTAGCGGAAGTAGATGCGGTGGCACACGTCGTCGGTGTGGCGAATGTCAAGACCGGAGTTCATACGCTTGTACTCATAGCGGTAGTCGTACTTGCAGGCGGTGATGTCGCTCAACACGGCTGCACCCGTGGGATGGCCACCGGCACCACGGCCAAACATAAACTGCTTGTAGTAGTAGCGGCCCTTGATGACCACGCCATTGAACTCGTCCTCAACGCTATAGATGTATTTGTCCCTGGAGATGAGTTGGGGCACCACCCAGAGGTAGACACCACCGTCGTTCTTCTTCTCCACGTGGCCCACAAGTTTGATGCGCCTCTGCTTCTCGCTCGCAAAGCGGATGTCGGCCTCGTTCATTGTGGAGATACCATAGCGGAAAATCTTCTCCGGTGCCACATAGATACCAAAGGCGTGGATGGTGAGGATGACGAGTTTGAAGAGCGAGTCCCAGCCGTCGAAGTCGAGCGAGGGGTCGCTCTCGGCAAAACCCAACTCTTGTGCCAAGCGGAGGGCCTTGTCGTAGGTCATATTCTCGTTGAAAATCTTGGAGAGCACAAAGTTGGAGGAGCCATTAAGGATACCCTTAACCGACACCAGCAGGTCGTTATCGTAGTACTCCTCAAGGTTGCGAATTACGGGAATACTGCCACAAGCCGAAGCATCGTAGAGGAAGGGTGTTGCGGTCTGCTTACCCAACTCAATGAGTTCGGGCAGGTGGTAGGCGAGCATCTTCTTGTTGCCGCTCACCACGGGCAGGTGGGCCTCCAGAGCACGGCGCACGATGTAGTAGGCAGCCTCGGCATCGTCAATGAGTTCCACAATCATATTGATTTCGGGGTCCTCAAAGATGCGGTCGGGCTGGTCGGTGAACTCGGCCGACACGCCCCTATCCTTGCTCAAATCGCGCACGCAGATGCGGCGGATGGTAATATCCTTACCCTCCACTGCGCCGAGCACGTCGTAGAGCCCTCGCCCTACGCTGCCAAAGCCAAACAGACCAATCTTTATCTCCTTTTTCATATCGTCGTGTGTGTTATTGTTTTTCGTGTTGGGTGGGTTAGCGGGGGAGGCTCATAAACTCCTTGATGATGGCATCGAGTTGTTCGTACTCCACAAGAAAGCCGTCGTGCCCAAAGGGCGACTCAATGAGTCGGTAGGTAACATCGGGGATGTTATCGACCATAACTTTGTGGTCCTCGGGCGGGAAGAGTATGTCGCTCGTGATGGCCACCACGAGGGCCTTGGCCCTGATGGAGCGCAACACCTCGGCCTCGTTGCCCCCACGCCCACGTGCAATGTCGTGGCTATCCACAGCCTGTGTGAGGCGGTAGTAGCAGTGGGCGTCAAATCTGCGGCGCAACTTGTCGCCTTGGTGTTGTTGATAGGTGGTGGCTCGGTAGTGGCCGAGTTTCTCCCTCTCGGGGTCGGTCTGGGTGGTGTTGTAGGCCGCCGCACCTCGGTAGCTCAGCAGGGCTATGCTGCGTGCAGCCGCCATACCTGCCGCACCTGCCGTGGGGCTATCCTCTCCAAAGGTACCATCGGCCTCAATGGCCATCCTCTGCGACTCGTTGAAGGCTATGGCCCAGGCCGAGGAGCGCACACAAGTGGCTATGAGTGCTATGCGTTTGGCAAAGCAGGGCTCCGCAATGGCCCACTCCATAGTCTGAAAGCCACCAATGGAACTGCCAATGAGCAACTCCACGCTCTCGATGCCGAGCCTGCGGGCCAGGGCACTGTGGGCAGCGACCATATCCCTCACCGTAACCTGCGGAAAATCGCCCCTCCAGGGTTTGCCCGTGGCGGGGTTCACACTCACGGGCGAGGTGCTCCCATAGGGCGAGAGCAGGAAGTTGGCGCAGATGACAAACCACTTTGTGGGGTCCAGGAAACGCCCCCCCTCCACTGTGTGGGGCCACCATTCGGCCACACGGCTGTCGGCCGTCAGAGCGTGGCACACCCAGATGACGTTGTCCCTTGTGGGCGACAGCGTGCCATAGGTGGTATACTCCACCTCAAACGAGGGGAGCACCTCGCCGCACTCCAGCGCAAGCGGTATGTCAAAGCGTTCTATCATCTTGGTTTTTGAGCCGTTAGTTGTTTCTTCTTTCGTTGGGGGCTGCTGGGACTGCCGGGAAGTTATAGCAATTAGGGAAAATGCTCAATTCTCAATTCTCAATTCTCAATTCTCACC